>JAPLUP010000459.1 GCA_026397575.1 Candidatus Zixiibacteriota bacterium | reverse complement strand
ATGACATAGGGGAGATTGCTGGTCAGGGCAATGAGGCGGTCATGCGCATTCGCATCCATCGTCAGTGGTAGCGCTCCGATCGACTTAATCAGATTAGTGACGGTGCTCAATGAATTCTTATCATAGCCGTCATGAGAAACTATTACAAACGTTGCCTTCTTGAACAATCCTCTTCGAGCGCCGACTATTCCCGACACTTCGGAGCCGGCAATCGGATGACAACTGAAATACGACGCCCGGCAATTAAGTGCCTTCAGTTTTCGGAAGATCTCCGACTTTGTGCCGGACACGTCGATTACGACCTTACCTGAGGTAACCGTTTTGCAAACCAATGGGAGCAATTTGATAGTTTCCCGTATAGGTGTCGCCAGGATAATGATGTCGGCTGAAGCAATGCCTTCAGCTATCGAACGAGCCGTGTCGCCAATTGCTCGTTTCCGTCGTGCTACGTTGCAGACGGCAGGGCTCTTATCATATCCGATTACTCCGGCGATGATGCGGTTGGTCATCAAATCATATCCCAGCGAGGCGCCGATCTGTCCCAGACCGACGATGAAAACAATGAGCTTACCCTTTTCTAACATACCTCTCTTCCAACTGCCAGAGCAATTTTACGAATATCATGCATAAGGGTCGTAAATTCATCCGGCAAGAGACTTTGTGCTCCATCCGACAAGGCCTCTTCAGGATTGGGATGGACTTCAATGATCAATCCGTCGGCTCCGGCGGCGATGGCAGAGCGCGAAGCGGCATTCACCAGACTGCGCTTGCCGGTGGCGTGACTGGGATCAACAATGATCGGCAAATGGCTGAGCTGTTTCACAACCGGCACCGCCGCAATGTCGAGGGTATTGCGGGTGTACGGTTCGAAACTGCGGATCCCTCGCTCGCAAAGAATGACATTGGGATTACCGTTGGCGAGTATGTACTCCGCCGACATAAGCAATTCCTCTATAGTTGACATCATGCCCCGTTTTAGCAAAACCGGTTTTGACGTCTTGCCGACGGCTTCCAACAGGGCATAGTTTTGCATATTCCTGGCGCCGATCTGAAGAATATCCGAGTATTCGCAGACGATGTCGACCAGGCGAGGGGAAATCACTTCCGTGACGGTACAAAGCCCGTTGGCGACCGCCGCTTCCTTGAGCAGCTTCAGACCTTCTTCACCCAATCCCTGAAAACTGTAAGGCGAAGTCCGAGGTTTGTAGGCGCCACCTCTAAGTATCTTGGCCCCGGCCTTTGCCACCGTCTCGGCGCTGAGCAACATCTGCGTCCGGTTCTCCACCGAACAAGGGCCCGCCATGACCACCACTTCGTTGCCACCAATGCTTACACCATTGACATGTATGACCGACGATTCGTTTTTGAATTCACGCGAGGCAAGTTTGAATGGATGTAGTATCGGCACAACACTCTCCACACCGGGCAACACCAGAAATACTTCAGGATCAATCTTCTTGCCGTTGCCCACCACCCCGATGATTGTCTTTCTCGCACCGGTGGAAAGATGTGGCTTGAATCCCAGCGATTCGATCTTCTTCAGGACACTGCCCGTGTCTTTCAGGTTCGAATCAGTCTTCATTACGATGATCATTATCACCGCCGGCGAGATCCGGTCGGAGACGGCCGGCTTCACCAAGGTATTGATGTCTAATTTGCTTCGAGGGTATATCGGTATTTACATGGATGAGAATTCGTATCAATCGGCTCATACTTCCCGGGACACTGATCTCGCGGGCGCATAGGAGCGGAACATGAGTCATACCCATCTCTCTGGCCGCATAGGCCGGGTATTCTGCGTTCAAATCGTCGGTCGCCGTAAAGAAGATGCTTACAATCTCATCCGGACTGATGTCGTTGGCAGACAGCATTTGCTGCAAGAGTTCGGTACAGGCCGCGAGAATACTCTTACGGTTGTTTTCTCCGACGCGTATGGCTCCTCTGATTCCACGCACTTTACTCACGATCCAGTCCTTTTCTCAGGTGTTTTATGAATTTGGCCGATTCCTCGACCATCCGTTTTTTTGCTCCCGCCGATAGTATTATGTCAATGAGAGCGCTTCCTACGATCACGCCATCAGCGTATCTGGCGACCTGACGTGCCTGATCAACAGTGGAGATTCCAAAACCGACACATGCCGGCAGCGGTGATTTCTTCTTAATAAGTTTGATCCACGATGAGAGATGATCCGGCAATTTATTTCGAGATCCAGTCACGCCGGCAACTGTCACCAGATAGACAAATCCCTTGGAATGATCAAGTATCATATCAGTTCGGTCGTCGCCGGAGGTGGGAGACAACAAGTAAATCAGATCGATTTGATTGCTGCGACAGAGTGACTCCAATTGCCTCCCCTCCTCTGGAATGAGGTCGGGTACTATCAATCCACCGATCCTTAGATGTCGAGCGGATTTTACGAATCGTTCGATCCCATAGTGATAGATCGGATTGAAGTAACTCATCAAGATGATAGGTGATGTCAGGTCGTTGAGAGAATCGATGTATTCGAAGGTCTTTTCGATATTCACGCCAAGGGAAAGAGCTCTTTGTGACGATTTCTGAATAGTTGGTCCGTCGGCAAGTGGATCGGAAAAGGGGATTCCGACTTCCATTAGATCGGCGCCACCCTGTGAGATGGCTCTCATTAGATCCTTAAAAGTATGGCGATCGGGAAAGCCGGAGGTCAGGAACGGCAAAATGGCTTTCTTACCTTTAATTCGGCTTTGCGCGAATGTTTGCGATATCGTGAGCTTCATGGTCATTCTCAAGCTACTCTTTCTTTGTCCGGCGATTTGAACCATCGCGCAACGACTGCATAACGGCATCGTTGGCGAGGTCCTTGTCACCCCGTCCGGAGAGGTTGACGATAATGATCTTTTCCTTAGTCAACCGTGACGCCAGCTTACCGGCATAGGCTAGAGCAAATGACGATTCCAGCGCCGGAATTATCCCTTCCGCTCGTGTCAGTTCTCTAAATGCAATGAGAGCATCACGATCTTTGACATGCACGTATTGCACGCGCCCGGAATCTTTGAGGAAACTGTGTTCGGGTCCGACGCCCGGATAATCCAGACCAGCCGAAATCGAATGAGTAGTCTGCACCTGGCCGCTTGTTGTCTGCAACAGATAACTGAGACTTCCATGAAGAACACCGGGTTGACCTTTAGCCAGAGTAGCTGCGTGCCGGCCGGTTGCAATACCATCGCCGGCCGATTCTACACCGATCAACCGGACGTTGGTGTCATTCCTGAACGCATGAAACATCCCCAACGCATTGCTGCCACCGCCGACGCAGGCGACGATAAAATCAGGGAGCCGCCCGGTCGCCTTCTTGATCTGTTTCCGAGTTTCTTTCCCGATGACCGACTGGAAATCACGCACGATCAACGGATAAGGATGGGGACCAACGGTCGAGCCGATGATGTAATGTGTGTCGGCGACGTTTGTCACCCAGTCGCGTATCGCCTCGTTGGTGGCGTCTTTGAGGGTCTTGCTTCCGGAATCAACCGGGACAACTTCGGCTCCTAAGAGCCGCATCCGGTCTACATTGGGCTTTTGCCTTTTCATATCGGTTCGCCCCATGTAA
>JAPLUP010000564.1 GCA_026397575.1 Candidatus Zixiibacteriota bacterium | reverse complement strand
CTGGACATCCTGGTCAATGAGATCGGTCTCGATACAATCAAAGCAAAGGTTGTCAACTCACTCGTGGGACTGAAAGTTGCGCCTTACTATGGCTGCCAAATCGTCCGCCCTTATGGGTATTTCGATGACGTCGATGACCCGGTTACCATGGACAATCTCCTGCGAGCCATTGGCGCGGAGACGACACATTTTCCCGGAAAAGTGCGGTGCTGCGGAGGGATGCTGATGACCACAGAGGAAAATATCGCACTGAAACTGAACCTCGGCCTGCTGCAGGCGGCAGTCGACAATGGCGCCGAGATGATTGCTACTGCCTGTCCCCTTTGCCAGATGAACCTTGAGGCATATCAAGACAAGATCAATCAGACGTTCGGCAGGAACTTCAACATTCCCATAGTTTACTTTACTCATCTCGTCGGCGTGGCTCTCGGCGTGTCGCCATCCAAGATGGGACTCGACAAGTTGCTCGTTTCGCCGGACAAGTTGCTCGCCAGAGCGAAGGAGGTTGGAGTATGACCGAGAAGCTCAATGGCGGCAGCGGAGACGAAGCTCTTCGTATCGGAGTGTATATATGCCATTGCGGCACGAATATTGCCAAGACCGTTGATGTTGCCAGGGTCGCTGAATCGAGTTTGTCGCTTCCGGGCGTAGTGATCTCCCGACACTACAAGTTCATGTGCTCTGACCCGGGCCAGGAACTGATTCAGAAGGACATCAGAGAACTCAACCTAACCCGCATCGTCGTGGCCGCGTGCAGTCCTTTGATGCATGAGAACACTTTCCGCAAGGCTGTCGAAGTCGCGGGAATGAATCGCTACCTGTTCGAGATGGCCAACATCCGCGAGCAGGTGAGTTGGGTCACTATCGATCAGAAGCTGGCGACGACCAAAGCTGCCGCATTGGTTAGAGCCGCTGTCGCGCGCGTGAGGTATCAGGTGCCGTTGGAAATGCGACGCGTACCCATCACTCGTCGAGTGCTGGTGGTTGGCGCCGGCATCGCCGGAATTGAATCTGCGCTGCAGATGGCTGACGCCGGTTATGAAGTGATCTTAGTAGAGCGGGAGGCGTCGGTCGGCGGACACATGTCGCGGTTTGATAAGACCTTCCCGACGCTGGATTGCGCAGCCTGTATTCTAACGCCCAAGATGGTATCGGTAGGTAAGCATCCCAACATCCGCCTGATTACTTATGCCGAAATCGAGCAAGTGGATGGTTACATTGGCAATTTCAAAGTCAAGATAAAGAAGAAAGCCCGTTACGTTGACCCCTCTAAGTGCAATAGCTGCGGGTCCTGCTATGAGGCGTGTCCCAGTGTCCCGTATCCGCTGCATCGCCGCATGATACTTGGCGATCGCGTGTTTCGCGTAGGTCGACTGCTCGATGTGCAAGACAAATGGTCGATGGGACCAGAGCACGACCTGACTTCGCTGACGGGCGCGCAACCGATGCCGGAAAACGTCGAGACGACCGCGGACGGGGTGTTGGAAGGAGTTGACTCATGACAGTGGCAGTAGATACCAAATATGATCTGCAGAGCAAGATCGAAGAGATCGTCGGAGAGTATGGCGCCAAATCAACAGCGCTAATCATGATCTTGCAGGATGTCCAGAAGCATTATCGCTATTTGCCGGAGGAAGCGCTGCGGGCGGTTGCCAAGACCATGAAACTTCCGCTGGCCCAAATCTACGGCGTGGCGACGTTTTATCGCGCATTCACTCTCAAGCCTAAGGGCAGGAATCACATCTGTGTCTGCACCGGCACGGCCTGTCATGTACGCCAAGCGGTAGTGATCGTCGACAAACTGGAGCGCGATCTCGGCATCACGCCCGGTGAAACGACCGCTGATGGCGAAGTAAGTCTGGAAACCGTCAACTGCCTCGGCGCCTGCGCGCTCGGACCGTTGGTCACAGCCAACGGTATCTACTACGGCAACATGACGGTCACCAAAGTCGAGAGGATGCTCTCAGAAGTATTGCATAAGAAGCATGATTCTGATACGACGGAGGAGGCTGCATGAGCACGAACAGACTCTTATCGCAGGCCGAACTTGTCGCTCTCAAGGAGCGTCTGGAAAAGAATCGCAATGCCAACAAGACCGTGGTTACGGTTTGCGCCGGCACGGGCTGTATGGCATGCGGTTGTGACGCGGTTCTGAAAACCTTCCATGAAGAACGCGAGAAGGACCGACTCGAAAACGAAGTCGAGATCAAAGCCACCGGCTGTCACGGCTTCTGTGAGCGCGGACCGCTCGTTGTGGTTCACCCCCTGGGTGTCTTTTATCAACGCGTAAAATCGGCGGATGCTAAGCTGATTTGGGAGCAGACCGTCAATGGAGGCCATCTCGTAAACAAGCTGCTTTATCGCGATCCGCAGAGCAACCAGATCATCACGAAAGAAA
Organism: Candidatus Zixiibacteriota bacterium; assembly: GCA_026397575.1. Lineage (GTDB taxonomy): Bacteria > Zixibacteria > MSB-5A5 > CAIYYT01 > CAIYYT01 > CAIYYT01. The sequence goes on along the minus strand of JAPLUP010000564.1, from coordinate 3,442 downwards.
AGGACATTCCATTTTACAAGAAGCAGATGCGCATCATCTTCGGCAAGAATGGCTTCATGGATCCGACGGCGATCAACGACTACATTCTGCTTGGCGGATATCTGGCGCTGGCCACGGCCCTGACCAAAATGACTCCGGAACAGATTATTGGAGACATCAAGAAATCGGGTCTGCGGGGGAGAGGAGGTGGCGGATTCCCGACCGGCAAGAAGTGGGCGACCTGCCGCGCTGTCAAAGTCGACCCGAAGTATGTTATTTGCAACGCCGACGAGGGCGATCCGGGAGCCTTTATGGACCGATCGTTGCTCGAAGGCAATCCACATCAAGTGATCGAGGGCATGATGATCGGCGCATACGCCATCGGCAGCCATGAAGGTTTCGTCTATGTCCGCAACGAATATCCGCTTGCGGTCAAGAACCTGACGATTGCGATCAAAGCGGCTCGCGACTATGGCTTGTTGGGCGAGAACATTCTCGGCACCGGTTTCAATTTCGATATCGAGACATCGCGCGGCGGCGGCGCCTTTGTCTGCGGTGAATCGACCGCCCTGATGGCGTCACTGGAAGGCAAAGTCGGAGAACCGCGCGCCAAGTACATCCACACGGTTGAATCCGGCCTGTGGGACAAGCCGTCGAACTTGAACAACGTTGAGACCTGGGCGAATGTCCCTCTGATCATAGAGCGCGGCGCTGATTGGTTCGCCTCGATCGGCACCGAAAACTCGAAAGGCACCAAGGTTTTTGCTCTTACCGGCAGAGTCAACAATACCGGTTTAGTGGAAGTCCCGATGGGGATTACACTCCGCGAGATCTTGTACGATATCGGTGGCGGTGTACCTCGTGGCAAGAGGTTCAAGGCGGTGCAGACCGGAGGGCCGTCCGGTGGCACGTTGATCGTGGAGGTGGCGGAGCCCAAGATTCACGCGAGTATGGTTGCGCACGGCGACATCCGGGATGAAGACGAAGCGGTTAGCCTGCTCGATCTGCCGATCGACTTTGACGAGTTGACCAGAGCCGGTTCGATGATGGGTTCCGGCGGCATGATTGTCATGGATGAAGATTCTTGCATGGTTGACGTCGCTCGCTACTTTATTCATTTCCTAACCGAAGAAGGCTGCGGCAAATGCGTCCCCTGTCGGGAGGGATTGGTCGTGATGTTGAACATCCTCCGAAAGATTTCGGAGGGTAAGGGCACTATCGAAGATATTGAATATCTTGAGGAACTGTCGCAGGTAATCATCGACACCAGTCTGTGCCAGCTCGGTGGCAGCGCTCCTAACCCGGTGCTGTCAACGATTCGCTATTTCCGGCAGGAGTATCTGGCGCACGTGATTGACAAACGCTGCCCAGCCGGTGTCTGCAAGGACCTGGTCTCGCATGTGATCGACAACACGTGCAACGGTTGCCATGCCTGTCTGAAGTCGTGCCCGACAAATGCCATCGTAGGTGAGCCAAAGCGATTGCATTACATCATACAGGACAAGTGCATCCAATGTGGCGCCTGCTATCAAATCTGCCGCTACAACTCGATCAAACGCATCAAGCGTGGCGAGGGCGACAAATTGCAGGAGCGTGCTCGTGAGTTGTGGCAGCCACCCCTGAAAAAAGTGCCGGCGGAGGTCGCGTAGGAGAAAGACTATGGACAAAGTTAAGATTAGTATAGACGGTCAGCAGATTGAGGTCGATGAAGGTACGTATGTGCTGGAGGCGGCCAAGACACTCGGGATCGAGATACCGACGCTCTGTTACTATCCATACATGGTACCCTACGCGGCCTGTCGCATTTGCTGTGTGGAAGCGCACAGCGCCGGCGGCTGGTCCAAGATCGTGACGGCGTGTAACTATCCGGTTTGGGACGGTCTGGAAATCCTCACTGACACTCCGCGCGTAATCAACGCCCGACGCACCAATCTGGAAATGCTGATGGCAAACTGCGCACCGGTACCGGTGTTGCAGCGTCTCGCTGAACAACTCCGTATCACGGAGCCGCGCTGGAAGACGGGAAGCAACTACACTTGCATCTTATGTGGTCTGTGCGTCCGTATTTGCGATGAGGTCGTAGGTGCGCACGCGCTGGCTTTTATCAATCGCGGCGCCAAACGTGACGTGTCAACGCCGTTCCAACTTGATTCCGAATCGTGCATTCTTTGCGGCGCTTGCGCCAAGCACTGCCCGACCGGCCATATTAGGATGGAAGAGATCGAAAATCGGTATATCGTTCACCAAGAGATGAACCTGTCGCCCAATGCGGCAATCACTTTGCCGTTCCGACAGGCCGTGCCCAACGTGCCGCAGATCGTCCGTGAAAATTGCATTCACTTCAAGACCGGTGGCTGCACGGTCTGCTCCAAGGTCTGCCCCAAGGACTGCATCGATTACGAAGACAGTCCGAAATCTGAGGAGGTTGAAGTCGGTGCGGTAGTGATTGCCACCGGTTTCGACAGTTTCGACCCGACGCCGATGAAGCAATACGGATACGGCAAGTATCCAAATGTGATTTCGTCGGAAGAGTTCGAGGTCATGAACAACGCTGCGGGTCCGACCGGGGGCAAAATAGTGATGGAAAACGGCGAGGAGCCGCGCGCTATCGCCATTCTGCATTGCATCGGTAGCCGCGACCATAATTACCACAAGTACTGCAGCCGTGTTTGCTGCATGTACTCCCTCAAATTCTCGCATCTGGTGAAAGAGAAAACCTCAGCCGAGGTTTACCAACTCTATATCGACATGCGCGCCTTCGGCAAGGGTTACGAGGAATTCTACGAGCGCATTCTGGACGAAGGCGTGAACGTCATTCGCGGCAAAGGCGCGGAAGTCGTGCCGTCCGGTTATCGGCAGCATGAGGAAGGTCATCTGATTGTTCGCTGCGAGGACACGCTGATCGGCAAGTATCGTGAGATACCGGTCGATATGGTCATTCTCAGCACGGCTATGGAAGCGCGCCGAGATGCCAAGGAATTTGGCAGGAAGTTCAATATCTCTACCGGTGCCGACGGTTGGTTTATCGAGGCGCACCCGAAGCTGGCTCCGGTCTCAACGACTACCGAAGGTATCTTTCTGGCGGGCGCTTGTCAGGGAGCAAAAGACATCCCCGACAGCGTAGCGCAGGGAGGTGCTGCCGCCGCGCAGGCGATGAAGCTGATGGCGCAGGGAGAAGTGATGATGGATGCCGCATACGCCGTCATTGACGAGGCATTCTGCAGCGGTTGCAAGATGTGCAATGACATGTGTCCGTACACGGCGATTTCATTTGATGATGCCAAGAAGGTCAGCGCCGTTAATTCAGCTCTCTGTAAGGGTTGTGGTACTTGTGTGGCGGCTTGTCCCGCCGGCGCCATCATGGCTCGTCATTTCACCGATGAACAGATCTATGCTCAGATCGAGGGGATACTTGCATGAGTTTCGAACCACGTATCGTCGGATTTCTCTGCAATTGGTGCAG
>JAPLUP010000505.1 GCA_026397575.1 Candidatus Zixiibacteriota bacterium | reverse complement strand
GGGGCAAAACTGGCCTTGCCCAGGTGGGTAATCTGCCGCTGGTGGGTACCGTCGGCGTTCATGATGAAGATTTCCAGTTCCGAGGGGCGAACCAGATTCTCTTTGAGCAGAGCAACATAATCAGCCGAGTCCTTGGCGGTTTTGGGACGAGAGGCGCGATAGATGATCTGCTTGCCCTCATAAGAGAAGAACGGACCACCGTCATAACCGAGTTCGTGCGTCAGTTGTTTCAGGTCGGAGCCGTCGGGGTTCATCGTGTAGATTTCCAGATCACCCGAACGTTTGGAAGTAAACACGATTTTGGAACCATCAGGCGAATAGACCGCCTCAGCATCGTAACCCGGGGAATGGGTCAGGTTTTTCAGGTCAGTGCCATCGGGTTTGGCCGAATAGATGTCATAGTCAAACAGCGCCCAAACATAGCCCTTGCTGAAGTCGGGCTTGGGTGGACAAAGAGTATCTGTGGCATGTGTCGATGCGTAGATAATTCGCTGATAGTCTGGCGCGATGAAAGAGCAGGTCGTCCTTCCCTTACCGCTGGAGACGATGTGCTTGCTCGATCCATCGGAGTTCATCAGAAAGATCTGATCGCACTGGTAAGGCGGATGAGTTGTCTGATAAATCAGCATGTCACCCTTCGACGAAAAGTAGGCCTCGGCATTTTCGCCACCGTTGGTCAGCATCCTAATGTGTTTTAGATGCCGCTCCTGTGCCCTCCAGTTTGATGTTGTATCCGCTCCGGCTGTCTTGGTTGTCGATTGTGGGTCTTGTGCGTTGCCAATAGTCACAAGCAACGCCAATGCGATCAAGCCAGTCAAACGGTTCATTATCTTTCTCCTTCTGCCGGGTCGAGTTCGTAGTGTCAAATTGCCGAAGTCGCTGTTGCGGACCGTTACTTCAAGTGAAATTCGAGGACATCCCCGTCGGTGAGCACGAAACCGTTATGCACGTGCGCGCCATCAAACTTGCCCTTGCCCCAAATTTTGGCGTAAGCCAGCCGTTGTGCGAAATCCTTGTGGATTTGATAGGCGGCATCCTCGACGGTAGCACCAATGCTCAGCACGATTGGATCATTGAGATCGGCGGGATGCCCGGGCGTCTTGGTATACGCACGCAAAAGCTTGAGCGAGCGGAACAGATCGGTTTCCAGCGCTGCTACACCTTCTCCGACCAATGAATTGATCGGGTAGATTGGATACTTGATACCGTAACTCTCTTGCAGGAATCCGAGCCGAATGCCGTCTTCATCCAGATCGGTCTTGTTTGCGATCAGGAAGGTGCGCTTTGAGACCTCGTCGAGAGAGTAGTTCTCATCGCTTACCTCAAACTCGGGGTGATCGAGCGAAATCCGATGTTCCTTGAGGATCGTCAACGCCTGTTCCAAGTCATCCAGCAAATCATCGGACGACAGATCGGCGAAGAGGAACATCGCATCGGCGCGAAACAACAACGAAGTCATCCATCCTTCAAACGACTGAAGAGCGATCGGCGGCAAGTCGATCAACTGAAACTTGACATTTTCCCACGGCATCATGCCCGCCGTTGGCACGCGGGTTGTAAAGGGATAGTCGGCCACTTCGGGGTGTGCGTGCGTCACCGCCTTCAGAAACTGCGACTTACCGCAGTTCGGCGGCCCTACAAGCGGAATCTGCCCTGCCCCTTCACGCGGGATGTTGTCCAGTGATTTGGCTTTGGCGCCCCCCGGTTTTGCTGCCGGCGCCTTCTTAAGTTTGGCAATCTTGGCTTTGATTTCCGCTTGCAGCTTCTCCGTTCCCTTATGCTTGGGGATTAGCTGCATCATCTCATTGAGTGCTTCCAAACGAGCGGCGTCGTCAGTCGCTTCTCGATAACGTTGCTCGGCGGCTTTGTATGGCGGAGTCAAGTTTGCTGGCATACGTATCAATGTAACTGCCGACCGGAGGTTATGTCAAGATGGTACTACTGCTGTGGAATTTGATCTGCGAGTTCGCGATAGCTCTGATTAAAGTAGTTGAGTTCTATGGCTCGGTCGATCAGCTGTCGCGCCAGATCGTTTCTGCCCATCACAAAACAGCTCTTGGCCAGCACATAAGGCAAGTAGTCGTCCATGTCCTGGAGCGGATTTTTTTCGATGATCTCAACTGCTTCTTGGTGATGACCGGTGGCGGCGAGAATGCCGGCGAGCAGGCGCTGCGCGCTGGGATCATTGCGAAATTCGGGTGGTGCGTCAGCCAACATGTGTTGTGCGTTGCCATTGTCGCCTATCCGGAAGAGGAGATAGATGGCGTGATAGCGATACAGAATATTCTCCGGCTCCAACTCCGTTAGGCGCAAGTAGGTTTGACAAGCTTCGGGGTACTTAGCCAGCCTGCGCTGCAATTGTCCGAGCAACGACCACGTGTTAACCAGCGTTGAATCGAAACTAAGCCTCTTCTTCCACGCCTCTTCAGCCCCCTCGAAATCCCCGCACTCGCGCAGCAGATAACCCCAGCTGACAAGACGTTTCCCTGTGTCGAAATGCTCGGAATAGTGAATGTCGTCGGCCAGCATCTCTTTCAAGAACTCAGTCCGTAGTTCGGCGTTGAATATGAGCCACGGAATGATTCGTGCAATAATCGTTACTGCCAGGATCACCACGATTACCACCCGCCTCGGCGCCCGTAGCGCGATCATGCCGGCCAGAGGCAAAGCGAACATTGACAACATATCCCAGTCGCGGAACGCTCCCAGTACAGGGTCAATTATAATAGTAGACAGTACCGTTCCCGCCAGCGCGATCATCATGAAGGTTGTCGCCTTGTCCCAGCGTTTGCCAATCAGCGTGAGATAAAATGCAGGAGAAACCAGCAACAGTGTACAGAGCAGATCCCGCAGGTGCGCCTGCGAAAGCAAGGAATATGCGGAGTAGTCGTTTGGCAGCAAGGGAACCATAAGTCTCCAGCGGAAGGCTAAGAAGAACATAATGGCGACCCCGACAATTGCTAAGGGCAGTGCATGTTTGATGACCCAACGGGGTCTGTCCTTGTACAGGTAGAACAACGAAGGAAACAGAGCCGCTCCCGACAGATGTGACAGCGTTGCCAATGCGAAGAATATCGCTGGTGCCGCCGTTACCCGCTCTTCTTTGACACATTTCCACGCAAAATACAAGTAGTAAAGGATGAAGAGATTGATCAACCCGTAACTCTCAACATAGCCGAAGTAAAACTGAATCGTGGCCGTGCACAAAAACGCCAAAGCGATGATTGCCTTCTCAATCGGACTCATGCCGAATCTCGCCAGTAGACGAATTCCATTCAGGTAGAACAGGCCGGTCACGAAGCCGACAATCCGGTAGCTCCAAAGTGATGAACCGACAAGCAGATAGATCAACCGATGTACCAGAATGTCCAGTGGCTCCGAATATATGATCGTCTGGCCAGCATCCGCCATGCGCTGCATCCCATCCCCCATTAGATGATTCTGCGACGGCAACAGCAACATGCCGGTTGTGAAGGCTGCCGCTCCCGCCAGCCAGACGAGCCTGGATTTGATAACGATTTCAAGGTAGCGCGGAAAAACAGCGAAGAACAGCAGCGCCGCGGCAATCAGATAGAACGGCAACGCAACCGGGTAATTGCAGAACATCGTTGGTCAGTCCTCGCGAGTGTGACAACCATCAGTCTGGCAATCTATCCGCTTTCCGTCCGTTGTCCAAGCTTAAATGCGTCGAACTGCCGCGGGACAGCGATTTGTATCTCAGCCTGTAAACATCGAGACTTGTGGATGGTCGAAAATGCCCAAACATCTGCCCTCTCCAAGCGCCGGATCCTCACCTGACTCTCACTGTGGGGCTGTGTCAAGTCGGTACTACTGCTGTGGAATTTGATCTGCGAGTTCGCGGTAACTCTCATTGAGAAAATCAAGTTCAATGGCGCGGTTGATCAACTGCCTTGCCAGATCGTTGCGGCCCACAGCCAGACAGCTCTTGGCCAGCATGTATGGCAAATAGCCATCTGTGTCCTGGAGCGGGTTATTCTCGATGATTTCTATCGCTTCCCGGTGATGCCCTGTGGCGCCGAGAATGCCGGCAAGCAGGCGTGCCGTGTTCGGGTTATCGCGGAACTCGGGGGGCGCGTTGGTCAGCAGGCGTTGCGCGTTGTCATTGTCTCCCATCCGGAATAGGAGATAGCTTGCGTGGTAGCGATATTCAGGATCATCCGGTTGCAACTCCAGCATTCGTAGGTAAATCTGATATGATTCGGGAAACTCACCCATTTCAAATAGCAGTGGCGCCAACATCCGCAGAGTGTTGATGTGATCAGGAGTGTACTGCAGCTTCTGCTGCCAGGCTTCCTTTGCCCCCTTACAATCGCCCACTTTGTAAAGAATCAGTCCCCAACTCACTAACCGCTGCCCATTGTCATACTGTTGCGTGTAGTGGAGATCGCTGCGGACACTTTTCCCAACAAACTCGTTTTGAAGCTTGGCGTTAAACGCCAGCCAAGGTACGATGCGAATGACGATCAAAATCATCAGGGTGACAACTGTCAGGTAGTGCCTTGGCGCCTGCAGTGCAATTAACCCGGCAAGTGGCACTGCGAAGATCGAAAGGAGATCCCAATCACGAAGAGCGCCGATCTTTGGGTCGATCAGCACGGTGAAACAAAGGGTGCCTGCCAGGGCAACAACAGTGAACATCATCTGCCGTCCCGGCTTGGCCTTCCAAAAAGAGAGAAAGAATGCCGGGGAGACCAACAGAAGCAACATTACCAAGGCTGACAGATGTGCTCGTGAAAGGAGCGTGTAAGTTGAGAAATCATTCCGCCAGAGGGGAACAGTGATCGTCAGAACGCCAACAGCAAAGGCCGCGACGATTCCACCGGCGATGATCGGGACGGCAAGCAAAAGCAGCCACTTTTTCAGGCGAGGCCAGTACAAATAGAAGACCGATGGCAAGAGCACGACCGCCGAGAGGTGTGACACAAACGCCAATAGAAAGAACACGAACGGCAAAACCGTGAGATTTTCCTTGCGAATGTCGCGCCAGGAGAAGTAGATGTAATAAAGCGTGAACAGGTTCAAGAGTGTGTAATGCTCGACATATCCCCAATAAAACTGGATCGTTGCCGTGCAAAGGAGAGCCAGCGCAATGATGCTCTTCTCAAGTTGCGTCTCACTCAGACGACTCATCAAGTAGACGGCAAGCAGATAGAACAGTCCCGCCGCAAAGGCGATGATTCGGTAACTGAGCAGGGACTTACCGACGACCAGATAGACGAAGTGGTGGAGGAGGACCTCAAGGGGTTCGGTGGAAGAGAACACCCGCGCAGGATTGGATAGAATGGTCAATCCATCCCCCATTAGATGATTCTGCGACGGTAGCAGCAACATGCCGGTTGTGAACGCCGCCGCTCCCGCTAACCAGACGAGCTTGGATTTGATAACGGCTTCAAGGTAGCGCGGAAAGACAGCGAAGAACAACAGCGCCGCCGCAATCAGATAAAACGGCAGCGCAACCGGGTAGTTGCAGAACATCGTCAGTCAGTCCTCGTCGGTGTGACAATCATCAGTTAGGCAATCTATCCGCTTTCCATCCGTTGTCCAAACCCAAATGCACGAGGCTGCAGCGAGACGGCGATTCGTATCTCAGCCTGTAAACATCGGGGCTTGCGGATAGTCGAAAATGCCCAAACGTCTGCCTTCTCCAAGCGCCGGATCCTTACGGTCGCTGTTCAAGCGGTCTGCAGTGGGGTCATACCCCAAATAATTTGAAAAAACATCATGTTTTTGTGATTTTTATGTTGCAAAACATTTTAACACCTCTTATCAACTACCCTCAGGACGTAGTAAATACAGGGTGAAATGAATGTTAGGCAGTTTTCACCCTTGTAAAGACTGATTAAACTCAAACCGTGGGAGGAAACCATGGCAAACAAACCACTGACGAAATCACAGCTTGTCACCGCGTTGGCCGACAAAAACGGCATGACCAAAGTTCAAGTCAGCAAATTCTTCGACACCCTGCACATGACCGCCGTTAGCGAAGCCAAGAAGGCCGGCGAGTTCACGTTGCCCGGTTTCGGTAAACTGGTGAAAGCCAACCGCAAGGCGCGTATGGGACGCAATCCGCAGACCGGCGAAGCGATCAAAATTCCGGCCAAGACCGTAGTGAAGTTCCGTGTCGCCAAGGCCTGCAAGGACGCGATCATTCCGCCGAAGAAGTAATTCGAACGTTTCTTGCTCTTCGTAATTTCGAGGTGTTCAGGTTGACTGAACACCTTTCTTATTGGGGGACGCTATGAACCGTTGTCTTTGAACAGGTCGCCGTTGACGGTTTTCTTTTTCTTCTTGGCGAGTTGCGAGAGGTTCTGCCCTTCCTCCTCCAGAAGTCGCTTTACGAGTCGGTCGATCTTGGTGATTTGCGATTTGAGAATATTGCGCACTTCCCCCCGCAGTTTGCCCACCCGACCTTCCATCTTGTCAACGTACTGATCCATTTCCTCGCGACACTGGCGACCGAGGTCGGCCAACTGTACATGAATGGGATTCTTCGGATCAAACTTGGGGATGGCGCAGACTTCGAAGGGACGACGACAGATATCGCGTTCTCCGAACAGACCCTGGGGCTGATATGGTTTAATCGCCCAGTTGACGATATCCGAATTGAGAATTGCACAAAGATAGTCTCCCTCCTGGATGGAAGAGGGATAGAAGTAGTAGGTCTTGTGGCCAGCAACGAACCCCTTCACTGGTAGATCCCGATCCCTTTTCCTGTCACTTTCATACAAAGCCGACGTCAGGTTGGTCCCGGAAGTATTGAAAAGCACTACATAGGGTGCTCTGGTATCCTGCGTTGTCAACAGACCGTTGTAGTTGAGCCTTTCCATGAGTGATCGACTAGATGATTGGGAGTTCTTCACCCAGAGCGATTCGCACTCAGTTAGCCATGAAGCCGTGTCCAAGTCACCAAGAGCCATCAGGTCGCGACTGTTGAACAAGTGCGTGCCCGACCGCGTGTGTTTCATCGGGAGGAAGACGGGTTCGGGTCGCGTAACTGCGAACGGCACCAAAGCCTTTGATAGGACTGTCTCGTACAGATAGCGTTTGTCGACTCGTCCGCGGATTCTAATCTGCCAAGGTTTCTTTGCCTCTTTCAGCGCGTCCGCACTCGTCTGCAAGTGAGGCGTGGTCACATGGTCCGCGGAGAGAGGCTGGCGTTGTACGTACCAGAAACAGCGGGGAACAATCGTTGCACCCTGTAGAACGCGAGGATAGTAATACTTGGACTGCACTTCTGTCGAAAGGAATGTGAATTTATCCTTTGTCCGCGTCAGCGATCCTTTGGCGGCAGCCCAAGTGAGGTTCTTGAGCGGTAAGTGACCAGAGTATGTTTGCGTCGGGATACCTGCTCTGAGGTGTCGACGCGGGCGTCGAATCACTGTGACACACGGGACGTTGAACACAGGAGACACTTCCCCAAAATCGAGTATTTCCGAAACGCCGCGATCCTGGAAGTGACTGTGCTGTTGCGAGGGAAGCATCACGGAGCGCGGCAGCACCATGGCGATCGTTCCTTCTTCCTTCAGAAACTGTCTCTCGGCATAGACGAAGAAAAGAGTGCTGGTGTCCATGTGCGTAAAGAGCTTGCCTTCCTTGGACGTCAGCAATTCGCATTTGAAAGTCAGTTCCTTGACGCGTTTCTTGTAACTCTCGTCCTGTATGTAGCGATACGCAAGCCACGGAGGATTGCCAACGACATAATCGACTTTCTTGTGTCGAATGTAAGCTGGGCGATATGCGTTCTTAAGGATATACCCCCAGACTGTGTCGCGACCATCCCGAAGTAGCTTGTCCATCAACAGATAGTTTTGGTGCCAGAACCACTTTTCCCTTTCCTCGAAATCACCGCAACTCGTTCCAGAGAATGCATCCCACGCATCCTTCGCTTTGGCGCCCTGTCTGCGTGTCAACTCGCAGGAGGAAACCATGCGGTCTATAAGCTCATCCAAGTCAATATCTCGGCTCAATGTCCTCAATGGAATATGGAAGGCTTCGGAGTCTGATACTGTGACTATGAGTGTCTTCGTTGCATCTTCCTCCGACACGAGCAGAGTGTCAGCCATGTAAATCGGCAGACTGATTTCCTTCTTGAATGATCGTAGCTCATTGGTCAGGCTGAGTAGTATGTTAGCTTTCGACATGAGCACTGCCAGCGGGTGAACATCTATTCCAAGCAGTGAGTCCAGAGCCTTCTTCACCAGCTTGTTTCCTGAGACACCCTGAGTCCGCCAGCGTCTTATCGCGGCGAGAAAAAACGTACCTGACCCACAGGCGGGGTCTAACACCGTCCCGTCCTTGTAGTCAATGGCGTCTAAGGTCACGTCGGCAATCCAGTCGGGCGTATAGTATTCACCCAAAGCGTGTCTACTGGCAGGGTCAACCAGTTCCTGATAAATCTCTTTCAGGATGTCTTCGCCGACATTGTCGAACTTGAAGCGATTGATGTACTTTTCCAGCATGAAAAGGAAGCCGACGAAATCATGTTCCACTTCGGTGTCGAGCGCCCAACTGAAAAAGTCTGGTTCGGCCAGATTCGGGAGATTGTGCGAACAGAAGAATACGCCCGTAATGATTCCGAGAAAATGCTCTTTGTCAAGTGTCTCCACGGGCACCAGGGCCTTGGCGACCATCAGCCGAGAGAGCATGGTCAGATAGGTGTGGCGAACGAACAAGTCCGGGTTGCCCAGCTTTTCGCCATAGACCTTGCCCAAGAGTGAATTCCATTCATTGAACTTCACTTCAACGTGGCGGCTCGATTTCACCGATTCGAAAAGCTCCAACAGTTTTGTGCGGCATTTGTTGAAAACCGCGCTTTGCGCGCCAAAAGCCGCGCTGATGTCGTTGGCTCCGGGGGTGGTTCTCTTGCCGACAAACAGGATGTTGTCGAGAAATCGCCACGAAGCCAAGGGATCGTCTGCCTTTAGCTTGAACTCGGCGACCTTGCAGAGTTCCTTTTTCTCGAGTTGATAGAGTTCAAAGTTGAGTCCGTCACTCACGAGCCCATAGTATTCCTCAGAGTTCTTGCGAGAGCTAAAGTACTTCTTGAGTTCGCGCTCGGCGTCTTCGTGCTCCCTCTTCAAGTCGGTCTTGAACTCGAAAATCACATACTTGTAGAGAGCATCAATCCTGCCCCGGACTTCATCCGCTTTAACCTTCTCCTCCAGTACCACTTCCTCTGGCTCGACTCCAAAGGCTTTCCGAAGAAAACTCATGAACAAGCTGCGGCGCTGGTCGTGGTGTCGCTTGTGTCTTACAGCATCCTTGATCTGTTCAAGGTAGTCTTGGAGTAGACCGGGGAATCTCCGGTCGTATGGTATTATTTCCGGTTCCAGCCGCATGGGCTCAAAGAACAGATTCATTGGCAGTGCTGCAAGGAGAATCTTTGACTCGTCGCTGCCTTGTCATATTGCCCCACGGGAGTGTATATTGAATGTATGCACATCCTCGGTGTCTCGGCATTCTATCATGATTCGGCGGCGGCGTTGTGTCGCGATGGGAAGATCATTGCGGCGGCACAGGAAGAAAGGTTCAGCCGCGTTAAACATGATGCTCGGTTTCCTGCAAACGCGGTTCGCTACTGTCTGGAATACGCTGGGATCAAAGCCGATCAGGTTGATATCGTCTGCTACTACGACAAGCCGCTACTGACTTTCGAACGCCTGCTGGACACCTATTTCGCTTTTGCGCCGCGTGGTTTTCGCTCGTTCTCCAAGGCGTTGTCACTCTGGTTGAATTTCAAGCTGCATATTCCGCGCGAAATCAAACGGGGTATCGGCGAAGGTTTTAGCGGTGGGATTCTGTTCTCCCAGCATCATCTTTCGCACGCCGCATCGACATTCTATCCATCGCCGTTCGAGAGGGCGGCCATTGTGACTATCGACGGTGTCGGCGAGTGGAGCACCACGACGATCGGTAGGGGAGAGGGCAAACGAATCCAAATCCTGAAAGAGATTCGCTTCCCGCATTCACTCGGACTGCTTTATTCGGCGTTCACCTATTACCTCGGCTTTACCGTCAACTCGGGTGAATACAAACTGATGGGCTTGGCGCCGTATGGCGAACCGAAGTACGTCGATCTGATTCTTGAAAAACTCGTTGATGTCAAAGACGACGGTTCGCTCTGGATGGACATGCGTTATTTCGATTATTGTCACGGTCCGCGGATGACGTCGCGCAGATTTCATGAGTTATTTGGTATGAAGCCCAAGCGACCGGATGAACCGTTCAACGAAAAACAACTGGATATTGCCGCCTCGATTCAGGAAGTCACCAATCAGATTATGCTTAAGCTGGCGCGTCACGCCAAAGAGATCACGGGGGAGAAGAATCTATGCCTTGCCGGAGGTTGCGCGTTGAATTCCGTTGCCAACGGCTTGATCAGGCGTTCGGGCATGTTCGAAAATCTCTTCATTCAACCGGCAGCAGGTGATGCGGGTGGCGCTATCGGCGCGGCGCTGGCAGCGTGGCACATCTTTCTTGGCAACGAGCGTGCACCTGAGGCCATGGACAGCCAGTCGGGAAGCTATCTCGGACCGTCATACGGAGAGGACGAAATCGCACACTGGCTCGATTCGATTGGCGCAGCCTATCAGAAGCGCGAGCGCAAAGATATTCCAGGCGTCATTGCGGAGGCGATTGACCACGAGAAAGTCGTCGGGTTGTTGCAGGGTCGTATGGAATTTGGTCCGCGGGCGCTGGGTGCGCGCAGCATTCTGGCCGATGCGCGCTCGCCGGAGACGCAGTCCAAACTCAATCTCAAGATCAAATTCCGCGAGTCGTTCCGGCCATTTGCGCCGGCGGTTTTGCGCGAGGATGTCCCCAATTACTTCGAAGACGACTGTGATAGTCCCTATATGCTGCTGGTGGAGCCGATCAGAGAATCAATCCGTAACCGACCATCGGAAGCGGAGCAGAATCTGCGGGGAATTGATCGCTTGCGCACGATAAGATCATCCGTGCCGGCAGTGACGCACGTCGATTACTCCGGACGTTTGCAAACCGTGACCAAAGAGCGTAACGGCATTTTCTATGAAATCATTCGCGCTTTCAAAGAACGCACCGGTTGCAGCGTGATTGTCAATACCAGTTTTAACATTCGCGGCGAGCCGATTGTCAACACTCCGCAGGAAGCGTACCGTTGTTTTATGTTCACCGATATGGATATGCTCGTTTTGGAGAATCTCGTGCTGCACAAATCGGAGCAGCCGCCGTATCCGGGCGCAGATGAGTACCGCAAGAGTTTCGGAGTCGACTGATGCGACAAGACATGTCACTCCCGTATCCTTCCCTGTCGTTCCCGCGAAAGCGGGAATCCAGTGGGTGGTTCGTGGGGGGAGGAATTGCATGTTAGGCAGAATCAACTGGCATCCAAACCACCGCGAGATCAGATACTTCTCAGTGACTATGCTGATTGCCTTTGCGTTGGCCAACCTCATTCTCCTATTGGGGGACAAATACCGTGTTGCCGGGTGGTTTTTCGGGTGCGGTTTCGTCCTTAGTGTCGGCTGCTACTTCATCCCTCCGGTCGGCAAGTTGGTCTACTTCGTTTGGATGGCCGCCACCTATGTCCTCGGCCGTATTGTCTCGCCCATTGTCACAGCGATCATTTTCTATTTGCTGGTTACGCCAATCGCATTAGTTAATCGGCTGATGGGGAAAGATCGGCTGCGGTTGAGGAAGCCTAAGGATGCGAGTACCTATTTGGTCGATCATACCGAGGCGCAGGACGAGGAGTCGATGAGGAGGCAGTTCTGATTCTTCACCGACAAACTCGCGATCCGCTACTTGTCGCTGGTCTTGCTGTCGCTCAGCTTGTTGCCGCACCATGGACAGTAGTTCCAGAGTCCAGAGCATTCCTCCTGGCACTTCTGGCATCTTTTAGCGGGGACTAAGGAAGCAAGTGGTGTCTTGTAAGTATAGGTTCTTCCATCCACACTCAATGTGAAGCTGCCTTTCTTTGTCGTTGGGCAGATTGGATCACCGTCTTTGCCTTGTGCAGGGAAGAGGAAGAGATTGAGGTTGGCTCCCATTTCGCCCATGTTTGCCTTGAGCATGGGTCGCATGATCTCTAGTGTCTCGTCCCAGAGATATCTTGCATAATTAGTTTGAGGGTTTTAGCTTTCTTTTGAAGGAAAGGAAGGAAGCTATGACTCTTGGTCGTCCGATACCGGTGCTGGTGCTCTCGGCGGTTGAGCGGGAGCAATTGAT
>JAPLUP010000025.1 GCA_026397575.1 Candidatus Zixiibacteriota bacterium | reverse complement strand
GCGCGTATTGCTGAGGCATCGCAAGTGCGAGCTAAGACGGACGGACACATTGAGTTTGTCGATGTACGCACTATCGTGCGCGAGGATGGACAGACGGTCGTCGTTAGTAGAGACGGCGAAGTGAAAGTCTTCGATGTACAGAATCGCCCACGCGCTACATACAAGGTGCCGTACGCGGCATTGGTGCGTGCCCAGGACGGCGAGAAGGTCTTTAAGGCCGACCCGCGCTATGTAGAGGAAAAGCAGGATTCTCAGAACAAAGGCACGGTGATTTTTGAATGGGAACCATACATCAACGAAATCCTGTCTGAGGCTTCGGGCACGGTGCAGTATCAGGACATCGTCGAGGGCGTATCGATGCGCGAAGAGTTGGACGAAATCACCGGATTGATGCAGCTCTGGGTCATTGAACAACGCGAGAAAACCCTGTTGCCCCAGATAAATATCCTCGACAAGACTGGCAAGAAGCGCGCCTCCTATTCTATTCCGACTGGAGCGTATCTTGAAGTGCGCGATGGTGATCAGGTGTTCGCCGGTGTGGCGATCGCCAAGATTCCGCGCGATATCTCTAAGACGCGCGACATCACCGGTGGTCTTCCGCGAGTAGCTGAGCTGTTTGAGGTTCGCAAGCCGCGCGATCCCGCGGTGATCTCCGAAATTGATGGTTCGGTGGAGTACGGCAAGATTATCCGTGGCAACACGCAGATCTTTGTCAAAGCCGCTGACGGCGAAGTCCGCGAGTATTTGGTGCCACACGGAAAACACATGCGCGTTCACACCAGCGATCAGGTTCGGGCCGGTGAGCGTCTCTGCGAGGGTGCCATTGATCCGCACGATATTTTGCACATTCTTGGTACTGAAGAAGTACAAGAGTACCTGGTCAACGAGGTGCAGGAAGTATATCGTCTGCAAGGTGTGAAGATCAACGACAAGCACTTTGAAGTGATTGTGCGTCAAATGCTTCAGAAGGTGCAGGTGGAGGAGGTCGGCGACACCAACTTCCTCGAAGGCGAAAAAGTCGATAAAAACCGTTTCCGGCTGGACAACGAGCGTGTTATGGCGGAGGGCGGTGAACCGGCAACCTCAAGTGACCTGCTGCTCGGTATTACCAGAGCATCACTGTCAACCGAAAGTTTCATCTCGGCAGCCTCCTTCCAAGAGACCACTAAGGTCTTGACCGAGGCGGCTGTAGCTGGGAAAGAAGACCGGCTGCAGGGACTGAAAGAGAACGTTATTATTGGCCACTTGATTCCGGCTGGTACGGGTATAGAGCACTATCGCTCGATCGAGTTAGATGAGGAGCCGAAAGGAAAGACGGAGCTTACGGAGGCGGAAATTATCCAAGAAAACGCTTGACACCATGGGGCTTGATTCTATATTAGATGTCTTGTTTCGGTTTTTTGCAGCCCTTTTTTTACGGCTGCACGAACACATTAGATAGAGGAAAGGATTAGTTTGCCGACAATTAGCCAGCTCATACGCAAAGGAAGACAACGAGTTCTTTACAAAACGAATACGCCCGCTCTTAAGGGAAGTCCTCAGAAGCGCGGTGTTTGTACTCGTGTTTACACTTCAACACCGAAGAAACCCAACTCGGCGCTGCGCAAGGTGGCCCGTGTGCGGTTGACGAATCAGATGGAAGTAACTGCGTATATTCCCGGTATCGGCCACAACCTCCAGGAACACTCGATCGTGCTGATCCGTGGCGGCCGTGTCAAGGATCTCCCGGGTGTGCGGTATCATATCATTCGTGGTACGATGGATGCCTCTGGTGTGGAAAACCGTATGCGCAGTCGGTCGAAATACGGGGCTAAGAGACAGAAGAAGTAGCGAAAGTGGAGAATCTGAGATATGCCTAGGAAGAAAGCCGCTGACAAACGACCCCGAAAACCCGATCCGCTCTTTGGCGATAAGGTCGTTTCGCAATTCATCAACTGCTTGATGGAACGCGGCAAAAAATCCGTGGCGGAGAACATCTTCTACGACGCACTGGACTTCATCGACAAGAAACACAACCAGAAAGGGCTGGATGTGTTCTACAAAGCAATTGGCAATGTTAAGCCAATGCTGGAAGTCAAGTCGCGGCGAGTTGGCGGTGCCACCTATCAGGTGCCCGTTGAAGTGCCATCCGACCGGCGGACTGCGCTGGCCTTTCGTTGGATCATCGGGTACTCTCGGAGTCGCTCCGAGAAGACCATGGCAGAGAGGTTGGCGGCGGAGTTTCTATCCGCATCCAAGAATGAGGGGGCTGCCGTCAAGAAACGTGAAGACACGCACCGGATGGCGGAGGCCAACAAGGCATTCGCCCATTTCCGCTGGTAATAATAACTTGTTATCTCGGTCTCCGCTGAAGCCTTGTGCGAAGAACAATACTCAGTGGAGACTTTTTTATCTTGATTTATGGATGTTAAGAAGCTCAGAAACATCGGTATCATGGCGCACATCGATGCCGGCAAGACCACGACCACCGAGCGCATCCTGTATTATACAGGCAAAGTGCATCGGATGGGCGAGGTGCATGAAGGCGCTGCGACCATGGACTGGATGGAACAGGAGAAGGAGCGGGGAATCACCATTACGTCCGCTGCAACTACCTGTTATTGGGATGGATATCAAATCAATATCATCGATACTCCCGGTCATGTCGATTTTACCGCCGAGGTCGAGCGCAGTCTGCGCATCCTTGACGGAGCGGTCGCCATTTTCTGCGGTGTCGGCGGTGTCGAACCCCAGTCTGAGACCGTCTGGCGTCAGGCCGACAAATATCGCGTTCCCCGAATCGCTTACATCAACAAGATGGACCGCGTCGGCGCTTCATTCGAAGGTTCGCTCAAGATGATGCGGGAGCGCCTCAATTCGCAGTTCATACCGATACAGATACCGTCCGGCGAAGGTGAGATGTTCACCGGTATGATCGATCTCATTGATATGAAAATGAGAATCTCTCACGAAGAAACGCAGGGAATGGGTTTCGACGATTTGGAGGTCCCCAAGTCGCTGATGGAACGGGCGCGCAAATGGCGCGCGATCATGCTGGAATCTGTGTCGGACTATGATGATCACTTACTGCAAATGTTTCTCGATAATCAGGAACCCTCGGTGGAAGGCATCAAGAAGGCGCTTCGTCAGGCGACGATTGACTGCAAGGTGACACCGGTGTTGGTCGGTTCTTCGTTTAAGAACAAAGGCGTGCAGAAGCTGCTCGATGCGATAGTTGATTTTTTGCCGTCGCCGATCGATCTGGCGCCGGTGGAAGGGTATCGCCCTCGGACCGACAAAGTCGTGGTCCGCAAGCCGGATGCAGATGAACCATTCGCTGCGCTCGCGTTCAAGGTTGCTACTGATCCTCATGTTGGCAAAATAACCTATTTTCGGGTGTATTCCGGTACAGTCAAGACTGGCGGACAGGTTCTCAATGTCAATTCGGATAAAAAGGAACGAATCTCCCGGTTGTTGCTGATGCACGCTAATCGCCGCACTGACGTGCAGGAAGCAAGTGTCGGAGATATCGTGGCGGCAATCGGTCTCAAAACTACGACTACGGGCAACACGCTTTCCGATGTCAAGCACCCGATTCTGTTGGAAATGATGAAATTTCCGGAACCGGTTGTCTCCGTGGCAATTGAACCCAAGACCAAAGCCGATCTGGATAAGCTTGATCAGGGACTGCGGCGACTGTCCGATGAAGATCCCACTTTCCGCGTATTTGCAAATGAGGAGACTGGCCAGACCATTATCTCCGGTATGGGTGAGTTACACTTGGAGATTATCGTCGATCGGCTCCTGCGCGAATTTGGCGTGCAGGCGAATGTCGGTAGCCCGAGAGTGGCTTACAAAGAGACAATTACCACATCGGTCGAGGCTGAAGGCCGGTTTATTCGACAATCGGGTGGTCGTGGCCAGTTCGGCCATGTTGTGATGGAATTCGAGCCGCTGAACAGCGGTGTCGACTTCAAGTTCGAGAATAAGATAACTGGCGGCGCAATTCCTCATGAGTATATTCCTTCAATCGAACGGGGCGTCAAAGAGGCAATGACCAGCGGTGTCGTGGCTGGCTATCCCGTTACAGGCATCTTGGCGCGTCTGGTGGCCGTCTTGTAGGGCCTGCGGGCGGTTCTACGGCTGCCTTGTCGTATGGCGATAGTGACTTCATGCACCCGTCTGCGTGTCACCTGCGCAATCCTGGCGCGTTTGGCGGGCATCCTGGCGCGCCTGGCGGGCTTCCTGGCCACGATGACGGCCCTGTGAGGCTTGACGGGCGGCTTGAGCATCCGCGCGCGGCTTCGGTGCTTCGCGCCGTCGGTGACTTCATGGCGCGACAGAAGGCAGGCCCCG
>JAPLUP010000158.1 GCA_026397575.1 Candidatus Zixiibacteriota bacterium | reverse complement strand
GGTTTCCTTCTGCGCCAAGTGCATCACCGCGGGTATTTGCGCTTTGGCGGTTTTGAGATTTATCTGTCATTAGCCTTAGGCGAACAATGGATCGGTCTGGCACAGGAAGAGGATGATCGTTATGGACTGTATTTGGGTCCGGTACGTTTCATCGGCTTGGACAGCCGGAGGGGTCAATTGATCAAGCAGAAATTCGTGTCACGTCCAAGCTCGCGCTAGCGCGAGCTTGGACGTGACAGACAGGAAAACATAAACAAAGTGTTAACTATGCGCCCGGTCTAAAGTGTAAACTATCCGCCAGTCAGTACAGAGGCGGAGAGGTGATGCAGGGTGTGGAGCACGACGCGGCAATCTCGATTTACGCTCTCCAGATGCGGGCGCGCAGATTGCTTCGTCGTCATCGCCTCCCCACTCCTCCACTCACCATGACTCCTCGCAATGACAACTCGGAGGTTTTTCAACAGTCCCTGAGGAGGGTATATTCGCTTCTCCTGCAACTGATTGCCACCGATCGCTTCAGGACTCTTCAACACACGCTCTGTACTTCAACCTGTTTCGTCAACTCCGCCAACTCCAAATCGCAGAATGACTTCATCGAGTCGAAATCGATCTTGATCTGCTCGGGTGAGAGGTTGATTCGATAGAACCCCGAACCGTTGTTTTCGATTCGCTGCTCCAGTCCGGTCGCGAAGCGTTTTAGCTCCTGTTTTACCCGATAGATATTTTTGGCCTGATTGAACCCCGGTTCAATGTCGTCTTTGGACAACCAGCCCTCCGGTTTCAGAAACCGCGCCACTGTCAACTTGTAAAGGTAGTTGTAGCTCTTGGGTGTGATGTCTATTTCCGTATTCTTGAAATTGAAATAGACTCGATCACCGCGCATCAGTCCCCGCAAACGTAATTGTGACATCTCAACCTCCTGGGATGATTGTTTATCATTCTCATGTTTTGTCGCAAATTTCTCTATCAGTCTGCCCGTTAATTCCTCTCCCGCTATCGCCGTAATTCTGTCGCGATTGCCATCGCAGAAATCTCTGGCCGACACAATTCCCGCATTGAACAGCCGCCACGCAATATCCCGCTGCTCTGCCGCCAAACCGGCATCCGCCAAATCGGTATCTGCAAGATCAAATCCCCGATTGATCGCCTCCGCCAACCGGCGTAATTGCTCGGTCAACTCACGCGGACGATTCAACAGCGCCGTCACGCCGGCCGCCGTGTCCAACAGCCAGGCTGTTGTTTCCGTCACTTGCAGAATCGAGCCGAGATTGATGTGATAATGCAGTTCAATCCCCGCCGTTTCTTTCTCGCCAATCCACTCCAAGAGCAGAAACGCGGCTTTGAGGCGTACATTCTGCTCACAACTGAGCACGTAGTCGTCCACAACCATCTTGCGCAGTTCTTCCGAAACGGCAGCATTCGCCGCGACATAATCGCACAGTCGTCGCCGATAGCAGGCGCACGACTCTTCATCTCTGCTGATGTAGACCGGTAGCACATTCGCGTCGGGGAGTGACAGTGTGAAGTAGAGCCAACTTAGTCGATCGCAAATCTGATAACGCCGACAAAATGACACCATCATCATTCCCGATGCCACTCCTACACCACGTCGACTAATTAACGCTCCGATCGGCGATGCTTCGACGTTACCGTCTTTGACAAAGACCAATTTCAGTTCGGCGAGTTTATCAATCACCGTGGTAATCACTTCGCTGTTGAAGCTGCCACCTTGAAGACAATGGAAGCTTTTCAGCAGTAACATGCCGACATCATCACTGCGACGCGCACATCGCGAAGCGATCAAATCAAGCACGACATCATAAAGCGACTTTCCGGCCAGACGCGATTCCAAGCGGCCCGGTTTCCCCTCCACATAGGTTTGCCACATCGTTTCTGCTTCCGCTCTCGATCCCGCAATCAGCACCGACCTTCCAAACGATGTCTCCACAGAGTGTTCCAACGCTTTCGCCTGAACGCCATATCTCCCCGCTCTTCCTGACATTCCCTCATATTCACTCCAACTCAGCGGCATCACCATCGGTCGGCCCGACCGACTCCCGATCTGATACTTGTAGCAGTCGATAAACACGGTCTGCGCCGGCAGATTCACTCCCATAGCCAACGTGGTCGTCGACACCAATACCCTGATCTCGCCGGTGCGGAAGCCCTCTTCCAAAATCCGTCGTTGCGTGTATGACAAATCGGCGTGGTGAAATGCCACCGCCGACAATAGTGTTTGCTCCAATCGCCCGCCCAGCACTGATCCGGTTTCACTCTTGATCCGCGCCGCCGCGATCTCTGCCGGACTCCAGAAATTCCGCTGGGCCAAAGCCGTCGCCAGTTGCTCACAGTTGCGTTTGGTTTTCAGAAACACCAACACCTGCTCGCCGCTGTTGACCAGATGTTCAACATTCGCCAGCAACAACTCCTCGGCATCATCACTGGCGCATTCGCTCAGCGGTTCGCTACCGTCTTTTCGGTCGTTGAACTCGCGATAGCGAAGCCATCCATTCCACAGTACCCCTTGCCTGAGTTCGACCGGACGGTAATGATCCTCCAGCAATCGGCAATCCAACCATTGCGCCAATAAAGCGGCATCGCTTAACACCGCCGACAGCGCGATAATTTGCGGCCGGTATCCGGAATTGAGTACCTTCAACAACGCCAGCTCCAGACACCAGCCACGTTCCGGTTCACTAATCATCTGCACTTCGTCAATCAAGAGCAGATCCACCGATGCCAGCAAATCGATGTTCTTTACCAACAACTGATTGAATTTTTCATAAACCAGAATCCCGATATCAAACCGTCCCCGTTCGAGATCCGCGTCATACTCTTTGCGATCTGACGTCGAGATCGCGATCCTGATTCCCAATCCTGCATATCTGGCGCGAAAGTCGGCGTGTCGTTCTTCGGCGATTGATTTTAGGGGCACGACAAACAGCGCCTTCTTGCGCTTGAACACCGCTGCAACCGCCGCTAACTCGCCGCAGAAAGTCTTGCCCGACGATGTCGGCGCTGTAATCAGAAGACTCTTGCCTGACAGCACCTGAAAATCAACCACCGCCCGCTTTTGCACCGGCAACAGTTCCTCGCCCAGCTTCTCCCGCCATGAATCCACCACGATTCCGGGAACTCCGTATTCGGTCAGATGTGCTACTTGCATACTTGTCTAACTACCCCTCCTATACAATTAGAGGACTGAGAATCGTCCAATCACGCCCCACAACTTGACGCAGCGCACGACAGACAAAAATCACATCCACCCTGCGTGATGACCTCACCGCCACAATCAGAGCAGAACTTCCTACCGCACGTTTCGCAGCGACAAACGTTCCTTCCTGCAGTCAGCATTCCGCCGCACGGACACTGCATCTCCACCATCTCTTCGATAATCATCTTCATCTATCCTTTCCGGTCATCCGGCAGTTCTCTATCCCCGTGAGGAAGAACCCCAGACAAGAGCGTTGTCTTCTCTCACCCAGTATACTGCACATTTGTGCAGTCGTCAAGTACTTTTCATCTCTTGAGGCGAATTTTTTTCAGAAAATTGGACTTAGGTCTAATGCGCTGTCAGACAATGCGTTGCTGACGAACAACTGCTGTAGTCGCTGATACTGTCAAAGTAATGGAATATCTTAGAGGTACTGCCCACGCGTACAGTATTGGATGTTCAAGCGGTCAGCAAGGTCGGTAGTCAACCCAAACAGGGAGTTCCCCCTGCCACTTCGCGTCAAGTGAGCAACAAGGAGCCCTGCGGACTAACTTCTGCGACGGCCTCTTAAGGGCAAGCGTTACACGGCGCAGCTCCGCCACGGAAGATGTAATTGATCAGATAGACAATGTCCGCAATGTTGATCTCTCCGCTGCAGTCAACATCTCCAGCTGCCAAAGGATTGGGTGCTGCGCCTCCAGAGAAGATGTAGGCGATCAAATACACGACGTCAGCAATGTCTACGCTTCCCGAAGCGTCAACATCCCCGCATGAAACTGCCAGCGCCGCCTGATAGACGTAGACAGCCCGATCTGAATTGACCCATGCCGATCCCGACCAATTCTGGCCCAAATCAACCGTCATGTTGCCGTTGCCGTCGTATGTGAACTGCGTTCGAGTCACTGACGGCGGAATCATATGATTGTGAACTATTTCCGTATTCTTTCCACCTGACCATTTGGAGGTATCCGCCTCCATTGCTATCCACGACGGCCCGGCTGCCAAGGAGAACACATCAAGAATCTCATTTCCCGATCCATCATACGTGTAGTCGTACTTACTGGAGTTTACCCAAACGCTCCCCTGCCAATTGTACATCATGCTTTGCGTCTCCCAGC
>JAPLUP010000673.1 GCA_026397575.1 Candidatus Zixiibacteriota bacterium | reverse complement strand
CAAGATATCTCTGGGACGAGACACTAGCGGACCGTAGAATTGTGGGACCATTGCCTCAGGACATAGCTATTGTTAAAGGATAGAGATTATGAGACCCTTCGAGTTGGCGCTTCAGAAGTACCCGGAATTTCTCGCTGAACGTGTAGAACGCAGAGGCAGACGCGTCGGATTGTTATGCTCGTTCGCGGAAGAGCATAAATTTGAGTCTGGCGGTTACTACGATTTTGCCAAGCTTCGCGCATGGATCCAACTGGCCTGCAAGGAGCTTGGGTATGAAGCCCCGCACGTTGTCGGGCAGCGCTTGAATTCTCACCAATGGCTAGCGGAAGTGCTTGAAGTGATCCTCGATTCAGATCTGGTTATCGCGGAAATCTCTCATCCCACTGATAACGTCATCTATGAAGTGGGAATTGCGACGAGCTTGCGTGCACAGGAGTCTGTTCTCGTCTGCAGCAGACGTCCCGCGCAAGTAAGATCCAATGAAATACTCCAGCTTCAGATCACTTGGTATGACGATTACACCGATATCAGAAGAATCTTGGAAGAATTCATGAAATCACAGGCCAGCGGACTCGCGAAAGAAATGGACGTATATCTCAAGAACGTCCACAGTAAACTTAGCCCGGGAGCGATAGGACTGCTTCTCCAGATGCAGGAAAACGTCTGGAACTGCATCAAAGGAGGACAAACTGTGAGATGGCACTTGAGCTACCAGCTTCCGCTTCAGACGGGGCAACTAAATCCTCAGCAGCAGTTAACAATTACTCCGATTGAGGTCTATGCTAACGAGATAGTGGAAGCGCGAATAGCTCATTTTGACTATAGTTTTCACGGTACTGGGTGGCAATGGGCTTTGCATCCTACGCTCTTGGGAAAACACTATCTCGCTTCGGACCACTTCTGTATGCGATTCCACGATCCGGCTAAGGCAAATCAGATTTCGCATGATCTGAAAGGGATTCTCTAGGTTTAGCTAGTACGCCGCAGCTTGCTGTGTATGGGCTTGAGCGAGCAACACCATGACCACCCCCGACCACCCCCACTTCCCCTGCCCTTCCTGCGGCGAGCAACTGACGTCCCAGTTTTGTAGGTCGGCGTTCCCAGCGAAGCGCGGAACCCGACATCCTCCCGTAAATTGATCCGCCACCATTTTTGTAGCACCTCACTCCAAAAAACTCGCCTACACCAGTTATTGGCACCTGCATAATAAATGTCCTATATTCTGGGCAGGAGGTAAAGGATGAGACCTTACGGAAGCCCAGAGCAATTAGAGTTTCGCAGAAAGAGGGCGGTAGCATTATTGAAGCAGGGTTATCAGCCGGTCGAGGTTGCCCGACAATTGGGAGTTGAGCGACGCAGCGTTCGCCGCTGGAAGGCCAGTTATCTTCAAGAGGGTTTGAAAGGGATTCAGGCTCGCCCGGCAGCGGGGCGGCCGCCGAGACTCAGTCCTCGGGAGAAGAGTCAGTTGGAACGAGCCTTATTGAGGGGTGCTGTGGCTGCGGGATTTCCCAGCGACCTGTGGACCTGCCCGCGAGTCGCGGCGTTGATCGAGGCCCGGTTTGGCGTCTGCTACCATGTTGATCATATCGGGCGACTACTCCATTCTCTGGGGTGGAGCCCTCAGAAGCCGACCCGCCGGGCCGTCGAGCGTGATGAGGCGGGGATTCAACGGTGGCTCAAACAGCAGTGGCCGGGCATTAAAAAAAAGCGCACCAACTGAAAGCCCACCTGGTTTTTCTTGATGAAAGCGGTCTGTTGATGGCTCCGTTGACTCGCCGCAGCTGGAGTCCGCGCGGACAGACGCCGGTGCTCTACCAGCGCACGCGGGCACACCAGAAAGTCTCTGCCATCGCTGCCTTGTCGATCAGTCCCCATCGCCACCGCCTGCATCTCTATTTCCGACTGCATCCGGATGTCAACATTAATGCCGGTTTGGTCATCGCCTTTTTGCGTCATTTCCTTCGCCAACTGGATGGTCCAGTCGTCCTGGTCTGGGACCGCTTGCAAGCGCACCGCGCCGGGAGAGTGCAGGCCTTTATTCAGATGTTGACTCCCTCGCCAGAGCCACCAACAGCTATGCGCGCAGCCTGCAAAAAACGCCCCCACTCCTTCGCGCCTTCATCGAACACTGCCCGCTTTCTTTATGCCCATAATAGGACATTATTTATGCATGAATCAATAGTAGGGAGGAAATGGAACAAATGACACCAACGCCGAGCCAAGATATCATCAACCTGTTTCGCCATCGGTTTGTCCAGCGCGAAGACTGCTACCCACTGCAAATCGCCGGCAACGGCGGCTACACCGTCATCCGAGAACCACTAACCGACGCCATCATAGCAGATCACCTGCAAGGCAGCAAAACCATCGGCCTCTACTCCTCACCAGACAGCACAACCAAATGGCTATGCATCGACATCGACACCCTTGACAAAGCCGAACTCCGCAGAGTACAGGAGCACGTCAATCAACTCGGTATTCCGTTCCTGACCGATTTCTCAGGCAAAAAGGGCTACCACATCTGGATTTTCTTCGACAAACCCTACCCAAACCGCATCGCCAG
>JAPLUP010000145.1 GCA_026397575.1 Candidatus Zixiibacteriota bacterium | reverse complement strand
GGTCATCTAATTGTTCGCTGCGAGGACACGCTGATCGGCAAGTATCGTGAGATACCGGTCGACATGGTCATTCTCAGCACGGCTATGGAAGCGCGCCGGGATGCCAAGGAATTTGGCAGGAAGTTCAATATCTCTACCGGCGCCGACGGTTGGTTTATCGAGGCTCATCCGAAGCTGGCTCCGGTTTCGACGACTACCGAAGGTATCTTTCTGGCGGGCGCTTGTCAGGGAGCAAAAGACATCCCCGACGCCGTAGCGCAGGGAGGTGCTGCCGCCGCGCAGGCGATGAAGCTGATGGCGCAGGGCGAAGTGATGATGGATGCCGCTTACGCCGTCATTGACGAAGCATTCTGCAGCGGCTGCAAGATGTGCAATGACATGTGTCCGTACACGGCGATTTCATTTGACGATGCCAAGAAGGTCAGCGTTGTCAATTCGGCTCTCTGTAAGGGTTGTGGAACCTGTGTGGCGGCTTGTCCCGCCGGTGCCATCATGGCTCGTCATTTCACCGATGAACAGATCTATGCTCAGATCGAAGGGATACTTGCATGAGTTTCGAACCACGTATTGTCGGATTTCTCTGCAATTGGTGCAGTTATACGGGCGCCGATCTGGCCGGTACCGCGCGCATGAAGTATGCCCCGAATGTCATAACCGTGCGCGTGATGTGTTCCGGCAGAATTGACCCGGGTTTTGTTCTCGACTCCTTCCGCGCCGGCGCCGATGGGGTACTCGTGTGTGGGTGCCACTTCGGTGATTGCCACTATGTCGAGGGCAATCACAAGTGTATGCGCCGCATCGCCATCACCAAACGCATTTTGAAGGGTATGGGCATTCAACCGGAGCGTCTGCGTTTGGAATGGGTGTCTGCTTCGGAGGGCGCGCGTTTTCAGGAA
Organism: Candidatus Zixiibacteriota bacterium; assembly: GCA_026397575.1. Classification (GTDB taxonomy): domain Bacteria; phylum Zixibacteria; class MSB-5A5; order CAIYYT01; family CAIYYT01; genus CAIYYT01. Next base: position 2,367 of record JAPLUP010000145.1, on the reverse strand, counting down.
GTAGTCAACGGCTTCACCGAAGAGATTCGGGCGCTGGGGCCGATGCGTCTGAAAGACTGGGCTTTTGTACCTGAGCAAGTGGAAGCTGCTGCGGCAGCGCACGGGGAGTGAATGATATGGCAAAACCAAAACTCGCAATATACTGGGCAGCTTCCTGCGGCGGCTGTGACATCGCCATACTGGATATTGAGGAGAAGATTCTGGAAGTGGCCGACTTCTTCGACCTTGTCTTCTGGCCTTGTGCCATGGACTTCAAGTATGATGATATCCGCAAGATGCAGGACAAGGAAATTACGCTGACCCTTTTTAACGGCGCAATCCGCAGTGACGAGAACTATGAAATTGCCAAGTTGCTAAGGGAGAAGTCGGTCGTACTGTGCGCGTTCGGGAGTTGCGCTTCCGAGGGATGTATCCCCGGATTGGCGAACTTTACCGACAAACAGACGATCATGGACTATGTCTACAAGACGTCGCCTTCCCTGGAACCGGGCAACGGGGTCGTCCCCCAAACGAATGTCAAAGTCCCCGAGGGCACGCTGCACATTCCGAATCTCTGGAACACCGTGCGCACATTGCCGCAGGTGGTCGATGTCGATTACATCATCCCCGGATGCCCGCCGCAATCGAACCAGATTGCTGCGGTTATCGATGCGGTGGTTGACATTCTTAAGAACGGCAAACCGCTGCCGCCAAAGGGGACGGTTCTGGGCGCCAGCGACAAGTGTTGTTGTGACGAATGCAAGCGTCAGCGCAATGTCAAGAAAATCAAGAAGTTTATCCGGCCTTTCGAGATCGTGGCCGACCCCGAAATCTGCTTAATGGAGCAGGGAATGGTTTGTCTTGGCCCGGCGACGCGTTCCGGCTGCGGCGCCAAGTGCGTGGCGGCCGGTGTACCGTGTCGCGGCTGTTACGGATTGCCTTCCAATATTCGCGATCAGGGCGCCAAGATGGCGTCCGCATTGGCGAGCGTGATCGACTCGATTGACGAAGCGGAAGTCGAACAAATTCTCGATACCGTCGCCGATCCGCTGGGGACTTTCTATCGCTTCAGCTTGCCGTCTTCGATGCTAAGGAGGGTGCAGCAGTGAAACAGATTCTCATTGACCCAATCACCCGCTTGGAAGGGCACGGCAAGATTCATCTGTTCGTAAAGGATGACGGCGAACTGGCCAACTGCTATTTCCAGGTTCCTGAGCTACGTGGCTTTGAGGTTTTCGCCATAGGTCGTCCCGTTGAGGAGATGGCGCGAATCACGACTCGCATTTGCGGTGTCTGTCCCGACGCACATCATCTCGCTGCCGCCAAGGCAGCCGACGCTGTTTACGGTGTTACGATTCCTTCGGCGGCCCGCAAGTTGCGCGAGTTGATGTACAATGCTTTTTATGCCGGTGACCACACAACGCATTTCTATGCGCTCGGCGGCCCCGATTTCGTCTGCGGTCCCGATGCTCCTCCGGCCGAACGCAATATCCTCGGCGTTGTGGCGAAAGTCGGTCTTGATGCGGGCAAAGCTGTGATTGCCCAGCGCGCCGCCGGTCAGCGGGTGATAGAGATCATCGGCGGCAAGAAGGTGCATCCGGTCACGGCCATCCCGGGTGGCAATTCCAAACGCGTGACCAAAGAAGAGCAGCAGGAGATCATCAAGCTCGGCGAGCAGATGGTAGAATTCGCCAAGTTCACGATCAAGGTGCTCAATGATGTTGTGCTGGCGAACAAGGGATATGTCGATCTGATTCTTTCCGACATGTTCACCCACAAGACTTACAACATGGGTTTGGTGGATGCCGACGGCAAGACCAACTTCTATGATGGCAAGGTCAGAGTCACGGCACCGGACGGCAGCAGACATGCCGAATACGAGCCGAAAGACTATCTCGAATATGTCGCCGAGCATGTTGAACCCTACAGCTATCTCAAGTATCCCTACTTGAAGAAAGTGGGCTGGAAGGGTTTTGTTGACGGGATGGATTCGGGTGTGTACAAAGCCACGCCGCTCTCGCGCTGCAATGTTGCCGACGGAATGGCGACGCCGCTGGCACAGGCGGAATACGAACGAATGTACGAGACCCTGACCGGTGATCGCACCGGCAAGACGCCGATTCATTCGACGTTGGCAACTCACTGGGCGCGGGTAGTTGAGTTGGTGTTTGCGGCCGAATCGACACTCCAGCAGGCCAAGGATGACGAAATCACCTCCGACAAGATCCTAAATCCTCCGACAGGTATTGTCGGCGAAGGTATTGGCATTGTTGAAGCCCCGCGCGGAACGTTGACACACCATTACAAGACCGACAAGAACGGCATCATAACCGAAGCCAATCTGATCGTCGGGACGACCAATAACAACGCGCCGATATCGATGTCAAT
>JAPLUP010000016.1 GCA_026397575.1 Candidatus Zixiibacteriota bacterium | reverse complement strand
TTTGATACTCCTATTTTTCAGAGGATATCTGACTGGGTGCGGGGGAAGCTCAGGGAAGCTCGCCAAATCTTCTCGGGTCAGGATATGCGAGAGACTAAGGGAACAGTCGTCGACAAAAACAAGCGGCCGGAAACGCCGGTCGTGTACAGGAAACACGAATAACCGTTAATCCTGATGAGTACTTTAATCTGTAGTGCACTCTCGGAGACGGCGGACAAACTCCATTTCATTAATCAACTGGTTACTGAAAACAAGTTTGTCGAAGCCAAAGCAGAACTGGACAAGCTATCCCCGTTCGTGGAACAGCATCCCGGTTCGCTGGAAACAGGAGAATTCTATTATCTTCTGGCCGTCACTGAGTTCAGTTCCAAACCCCACCTTGAAGTCCTCGATCTGGCACGAAAGGCCTATGAGATTGTCAGCACCACTGCGGCCAATCGGCTGATCGGCCGGATTCAGGAGTTGATGGGCAAGCTTTGTGTCGCGATTGGCGATCTGACCGCTGGTGAGGACTACATTCGAGACGCCATCAGTTCGTTTCGACGCATCAACTGTGAGTCAGAGTTGGTCGGCTGTTACAACAAGTTGGCTCAGGTCTATTTCGTGCGCGGCGAATACAAACTTGCCGACAAGTTCCTGACCCAGTCGATGGAGTTGCTCGCCAAGGACGCATCTTCTCCCGAGTATCATCTCTATCGCGCCCTCGGCAATCAGGCGCGCATCAAGACGCTTCTGGGCGAATGGGAATCTGCGCAGAAGATGCTTGAAGATTGCGTTGAGTACTGCCGCAGATCAGGGAATCAACTTTCCGAAGCCAAGAACTTGCTATCGCTCGGCTATGTCCACTATCTGAAAGAAGAATACACCGAAGCCCGGGCTTTTTACGAGCAGGCGCACGGGCTAATCAAGGCGCTTGATGCTGTGCGTGACCGATCGATCTACCATGAATACATGGGCGATCTGCTGCGGGCGATGGGCGATCGCAAGATGGCGCGTCAGCATTATGGGTATGCAATGGAAATCGGCAATCGCATCGGTCCTCAAAGCGCAATTATCAGCCAGACCCGCAGGCGGTTGGCGATGCTCGAACACGACTGCGGCAATTACGCGCTCGCTGCCGAACATGCCGCGCGCGCGCTGGAGGTTTCGGAAATGCTGGGCGAGATAGTGGAAGCTGCGGCGGCAAAGGCCATTCTCGGCTCGCTGGCGGCAATCAAAGGAAACTATGACGACGCCGTAACCAGCTTTGACCAAGCGATTGCCTGTCTCGACACAGCCGGTGAGATCAGTGAACAGGGTGAGGCCTGCTATCTTGCAGGCAAGTCGCTCGTCAAATCAAAAGGCCATCACGAACTGGCGTCCCGCTATCTAAATTGCGCCATCCGTTTGGCGGAGCGGCTTAGTCTCAAGCATCTGTTGGTCAGATCCTATTATCAACTCAGCACTCTCCATGTTGAGGTGTCCAACTATGATGAAGCGCTCTCGATTTTGGAAGAATGTGAAAGGCTGGCAACGACGAGCAGTGATGATCGCGCTCGCGAAGAATGCCGAATCCTACGACTGACGATAGAAGATCAGATGGTTGACGCCGGTCTGTCACATGACAATCAGTTTTTCATCTTCAGTTCGTTTCTGACCGCTTCCGAGTACGGCAATCTCAAGAGTGGCAGTTTGAGTGAGACGCTGGAAATCCTGCGCAAGAAGATCGGCGGCGACCGCGCGTTTGTGTTGTCTCTGGATGCGCAACAGCGGACTTATGAGCCCCTGGCCTATCTGGCGTTTGATCCGATAGTGCTGGGGAAGATTTCGCGCACCTTGAGCAACGGCAAAGCCGGCACGCTGCCACTGGATCGACCGTTGTTAGTGACATCCCTGCTCGGTGAGCGGGATCAAATCTTCGATTACCTCAACGCTCAATCCGGTACCGTCCGCAGTTTTGTCGCGATTCCGATCCAACTGTCTCAGGAGACGATTGGCATTCTCTACGTCGATCGGCTCGGAGAGAATACCAGACCCTTCTCGAAAGCCAATCTTGATTTTGCAATTGCGTTCTCCGATATCATCGCCTTCAAGTCGTCGGAAGAGCAGAAGAAACGCCTGACTCTTGACAACCAGCGTCTAAAAGATCAACTGGAACGGCAGCATGCCTTCCCGAACTTTGTCACAACAAATCCAGTGATGCTGGATATTCTTAGTCGCGTCGCGCAGGTGAAGGATTCGCCGATTTCGATTCTGATTGAGGGCGATACGGGAACCGGCAAGGATTTCCTCGCGAAGGCGATACACTTCAACTCTAACCGCAAGGGCAAGCGCTTCATCTCTGTGAATTGTGCGGCCTTGCCGGAAACTTTGCTGGAATCGGAGTTGTTCGGTTACAAGCGTGGTGCTTTCACCGGCGCCGATGGTGAGAAGGTCGGTCTTTTCGAGGAAGCGGACGGCGGCACATTCTTCCTTGACGAAATCGGCGAT
>JAPLUP010000407.1 GCA_026397575.1 Candidatus Zixiibacteriota bacterium | reverse complement strand
GTTGGTCGCCACATCCATCTCGAACTTCTTCCGATTTGCCTCGTTCAAGCGTTCCTGCGCTAACTTCTGGCGGTTAAATATCTGCACGACACTCATGCCCTGCAGGTATTCGGTGATCGTGGCGATAATGTCCGCCATGCGCTTGCGTATCTCCAGAAAGCGCGGATTGGTGAAGCGCTGGTAGAAATACATCAAGCCGATGATGAAGGGCGCAAATGCCAGCACCACCAGCGTCAGTCTCCAGTTGACATAGAACATTATCGACAGCATACCGACGATCAGAATCACATCGCCGACCAGCATAACCACGGTGGACGTAAACAACATCCGCAGCGATTCGCCGTCCGATTCCACGCGCGACAACAGCCGCCCGACCGGGTTGCGATCAAAGAATGAGACCGACAATCCAATGATGTGATCGAAGCACCGTTGCTTGAGCTTCATGATCACGTCCTGGCCAAGAATCTCCAAATGTATCCGCTGCCAATAACTGGCGATCAGAAAGATGAATTGCAGCGCCGCGTAGATGACGACGGTAGTGATCAGACCGTTCGTGTCTTTGCCCTTGATGTCAACATCAATCGCGCGCTTGAGCAAAACCGGGCCGATGATCGACAGCGCCGTGGCCGCCGCCAGCAACATCAGGTTTTTGAGCAGTCGCCAGCGATGGGGCCTGAGCAACGGCAGCAAACCCTTGAAAGCCTGCATCGACGTAAAGCCGGTTTCTTGTTCTTGTTCGAAGTATGATTGATCCATCTGTATCTATTACTACTATTTTGACTCACCAAAGATGCTGTCTTGTGCCGGCTCAGAAAAAAAAAGAGCCGGACTTTGAGGAGTCCGGCTCGGTATTTCCAAACAATGCCAATAGCTTAGCTTGCTGGTAGCTTACACCGAGGCGGGACCCCTGCGACAAAAGTGATATCACACACTTTCGCGCCTGTCAATCGCATACGTGGATTGCGCATTTAAGGTTCTCTCCTCTAAAAAAGTATCCAGTTATAGCCCGACCGCGGACTATGTAACTCCAGTCAATTACGCCGAGTATAAGTCAAGGTTTTGGCGTGTCAAGAAAAAAATTCATGATTTTGGACGCTGTTGGCAGATTTCACGGAACTTGACAGCCGCTAATCCGATATATACTATAGATGTGCGCGGCGTACGTCCTCGTGCGCCGCGAATGCAGAATTTCCTTGGGGGTGATATGGCTTCGACGGGGTTACCGGGGATTAATCTGCGCGCCGAGTTTGCGCCAGACTCGTTAAACAGGTGCAAAACAATTAGCTGGCAACTATGCCATTGCTGCCTAACTAGCAAAAACTAGTTAAGCCGTCGGGCGCGAGGCCCGCCATCAGGCGTCGCGTTTCCGGCGTCGACAAATGATGGATAGCTTCAACGTTTGGCTTGGCGATGAAGAAGCGAAACTACAAGCGAAGCTGGTCTAACGCCAGCCTTAGTCTTTCGGCGGTGCGTTAGGTGAGAAATAAATGAAAGAACACGCGCGTAGACGATTAGTTGTCGATTTCTTCGGACGGGGGTTCGATTCCCCCCACCTCCAATTTTTGACTGATTGAACTCGAATGGCCTACAAACGGGACGAGGATATTATTCCCCGTCGGGTATTGTTATGTGCTTGATATACATGAAGTAACGCAGTGTAACAGTTGCAGTTCATGGTCACACTCAGACTGACCTGTATGCCGTCCATTCTCGATCGCTAACTTGACAGACGTTTCCACAAAAGGCGAAGACAGTGGTAGACCGCCTCTTTGTCTCTACACAGAATTATCTGTGCTGGTTTGCCCGCGCTCTCAAGACGACTACTTACGAGCATTTCTATGTTCGACAGGTAGCGCCCCGCCAGTGGAGTCACGGCCTGGTTCATCTAAGCGATGTAGCTCCTTTTTCATCCCTTTGGGTGATGGACTTGTCACAGTTTTCTCCGTAATTGTAGACAGTGCTCAGTCAGAACGAGGCACTTGCTGAGATGTGCGTTTCCGCACATTCATTGTCTCAAATAAACTCGATAGAAACAGGAGAATGAAGTGTTTGGAAAAATCACTACCGGAGTCCTTCTAGGGATTCTTAGCTTACTACCTTTGACCGCGCGCAGTCAAACGAGCGTATACGTGGGTCCCCACCTCGGTATTCAGAAGTCTCAGGATGCCGAAGACGCGAGTTATTTGGTGGGTGCAACGCTGCGTCTGAAGCTGATGCCGATTCTCGGCGTGGAGGGGGACATTGGTTATCGTCAGGAAAAATATGGTTCAGGTGCGTTAACGGTCAAGAACTGGCCGGTGACGGTCACCGGGCTGCTCTATCCGTTACCGATAATCTATGGAGGCATCGGCGGGGGTTGGTACAATAGCACATTAGATTACTCCGATGCCTATAATCAGGCCGGATTTGACGATGACACCGCTACTAAGTTCGGCTGGCACCTGGTGGTCGGGATCGAACTGCCAGCCTCGCCGAGTTTCAGCTTGTTCGGCGATATTCGCTACGTGTTTCTTGACTACAAATTCAAGAAGCTGCCGGGCGCAGTGTTGGATGGTGCCAAGGCGAACTTCTATTCCATAAACGTCGGCCTGCTTTTCCACCTCTGAAACGGCGGTCATATCCCGGGCTTGCTCCGGTCAACCGCCTGAGCACCACAGTCCTCGACCAAGTAAGCTGCCGGATCGCTGCTGGCTGATGCAGGGACGCACCGGTCGACAGCGATTCCAAGGCAAACGGAAAGGAGAATCATATGCTGTGGACAATAGCCGTAGTGCTGCTGATTGCATGGGCACTGGGTTTAGTTTCTGGCGTTACGATGAGTGGATTCATTCACGTTCTGCTGGTGATCGCTATTGTAGTCGTGCTGGTCAGGATCACTTCTGGCCGACGACCAGTCTGACGTAGACCGCGTCAGGAAAGGAGTTTTTATGAGCATCCTGACCACAGTCGGTGAGGTTCCAATAGTGCTCAGCGTTGTGGAGTTCATTTATGGAGGCGTAACCGATATCAAGTTTCCAGCCCAGTCGATAATATTAACGGATTTTGGAGGATACGAAGAACGCTCGACTACTTCAAAAGCTTAAGGCATTCCCATCCAGAATGACCCTGTTTGCGCGTCGATCGCCCGAAGCGCGCCGGACGATAAAATACATCTATCCCCTCACTCATCGCCGGCCGCACGTAGGCGGGGTCCTCGGCGCAATCGCAGTGCTCAATGGATGTCGGCGCCGCCTCTTCTAATGCGGTTAAGGCATGATCGTAGACACTGTCGACGGAGTGCACAAATCCCTGCACCCGATCCACATCATATACAGCAACAGTGATTTCTGTCTGAATATCTTTTGTCAGCCGATCGAATGATTGGTGGGCGCACTCCTTTGCAAACGCGGACATATCTCCATCACGCAAACCGAGGTCCAACTCTTCAAATGGGCGCAAATCGAAATACGAGCGGTGGAGATTGCCAGGAGAAGCGATGATGTATCGCGCGAACGGAGAAAGCTCAGAGATGGTGTGAGGTGTGCCGTTGAAACAGGTGGAGAGCACGACGAGATCGAACTTTGTCGAATCACACGTGATGCGTTCCAATCCGTCGACAAGCTCCTGAAGGGTGAACGACCTATCCCGGTACGATGCATCGTAGCCCGTGCCGCCAACTTCAGGGATTTCATGGCCGAAGTAGAAAAACAATCTCATCGGCCGAGGTCGCTCTTCTACACGAAATCGATAATAGAGCTCAACTTCAGGGTCGAAGCGCGATCGTCCCTGATCGCGCCAGTATGACTCTTGAGCGAGGAGCCGCCCGTTACGGTAGTAATAGAATTCTCCGTCATGGCGCGGAAAGAAGAGTAAGAAATGCCTTCTGCGTTTTTCGTGAAAAATGAACACCTCGGCTTGAGAGTTCCGCTCCGCGACCTTTTTCGCTCTTGCGAGAGCCTCTTCGTCCGCTCTGTACGCATTGCCGTCTGGATCGTGAACGAGGTAATTGCCGTCGCCGTGGATTATGCATACGACTATGTAATTAGGCGCGAACGCACTCTCCTCAACCGGCGCAGTCTCACGGGAAAGAGGAGGATGGGAGCTGCACGAAAACAAAAGTAACCCGAGCGCCAAGCAACAATACTTCCGAAAAGCATTGAGCACACACGGGTGGTGCCCGTAAAAGAACGGATGAGCAAAGCTTCGCCTAACGAATGCAGAGAATGCTCGCTGCATCGAGAAACTACACTAGGAGAATCACAATGATTATGATCAAGAGAAAAGCGACCAGGCTGATTGTCACACTCTGGGCTGCCTGCTCCATATCCTGTACAACGTAATTAGCGAAGGCATTCAACTGCGCATCGGGCACGCGCTCGTAACCATCAAGACCCGCGAGCTCATCCTGCTTCTCTTTAAGGATGGCTTTGTAGTGATCAATGCCGGCTTTATCATCTTTCGAAATCAGCGGAGAGCCTTGAACCTTGTTCAACGCAGTGACCATGTTTTCGAATGACTTGTTGAGAATTTCACGTTGCTGCGTCGGGTCAGTTGTCACTTTCACTTTGCAGGCCGCGTCGCTAAAGTAATTTTGAAATTTGTCTTGTCCGTGCGCGATTCCCGCGACGGCCATGACCAACACCATTACAGCCAATCGGACAGCTGTTCGTCCTAACATAAATGCTCCTTTTGTTTGGAGAAGTCGGTTCTTTTTGTTGTTTGCTGGTACATTACTGAGTCTTCCTCAATATTTACGTCCCACGGAAACTTCATTGAGTCTTCCGGGGAACGGCGCAAATCCCTTTCCGCTTTAGAAGATATATTGATCCGCATCCCAGTCAATCGCCCGAAGGATTGAAAAAGGGATTAGCTACTTAGGTGCACGTGCGCTGATTTGGCAATCAGAATCGATACCGAAAAATATGGTGTACGAAAGAAGTTGAAGCTGTTGAAATAATCACCCCAAGAAAAAGGGGACAATTTGATCAGAACAGGGTGTAACTCATTGTACCACATCGCGAGTCGGTGGTTTGATTCCCCCACTTCCGATTTCTAACTTACTGAAATTTAATGAGTTACAAAACGGACGGGAGTATTATTCCCCCGTCCGGTCTTGTTATGTGCTTGATGTAATTGAAGTAACGCAGTGCAGCAACGGCAATTCAAAGTCACACTCATACTGATCAGATAGCCGTCTATTTTTGATCGCTAGCTGGATAAACTGATCCACGCAACGCAGTGGCGCTGGTAGCTCGTGGCTTTAGTCTCCGTCAATATCATCCATGCTGGATTGTGAGCCCGCAGCCAATAGCCATTGGGGACGGAACCCAACTAATCGCATTCAAACTCTGCTGAAAGCTGATCAGCACCGCTCACACCGTATACAAGCTTTTGGCGGTCTTGGTCCAGTTTGCTTTGACGACGTAAACGGCAAACACAAATAGATGTAGCATTTAGACCGTATCAGTCCATGTTATCAGTGAATAGTGTTTCTGTTACTAACTTTGACGGATTCACAATTCAAGTTTGCAAACCGAGAGGAGTAATCGTCATGAATCACATGCGTGGGCTGTCTATTGTTGTCTCAGTCCTTTGCGTCGCACTTGCGACAACCGGCGTCTTAGCCGCTGTCCCGATAGTTATGAGTCACCAGGGTCGCCTGCTTGATGCCTCTGACCATCCCTTGACTGGGACTTACACCTTAACATACTCAATTTACGAGGTTCCAACCGGTGGTGCTCCACTTTGGACGGAGGATCATGCCGGGGTTTCCGTTATCGACGGGCTATTTTCCGTGGAGCTTGGTGCCACAGTGCCTCTGAGTGCCGATGTTCTTAGTGGTAGCGGCGGAGGTGGCGGCGGAGCTACCGTTGTGCGCTATCTGCAGATACAAGTCTCTGGTCAGTCGCCGATTTCTCCGCGTACACAGCTACTGGCTTCGCCCTACGCAGTTGCCTCAAGCCGAGTGTCGGGAGATATCGAAACGGGGCCCGGTTCGATGGCCATTAACGATGGAATCCATGATCGTGCCATAGTAAGGTCATTGGGCAGCGTCACGTACGTAGGCACGTGGGATGTTACCAACAACAACTCGAGTCGGCTTTACACGGATACCGACAGCGCAGGCTTGTCAGTCCGGATTGAAGATCGCGACCTAATCGGCCTGCGGGTGAACAAAGGTATCAACGAACCGCTGCCGTATTCGACTCTGCACATAAGCGACCCCAGCGGAAAGAGCAGTTCATCCCTAGTCTGCACGAATGTCTCGTCGAATCTTGATTGCGACGTGGACGCCAACGGCAGCGGCCATGCGGAACGGAACATGCGAGTGAGGATCAATGAACTGGAGTCGAGGTTGACCATTGCCTCCGATATCGACGATGATGGCCTCTCGGATCTTGAAATCAAGGGCGAAACCGGTCACGATGACGCGATGCTAACGATCACATCTCAGGACGCGTCGCAAAAGAAGGGGGAGGCAAACATCGCGGCCCTTCTTAACGGCAATGTTGTCGTCGGCTGCGCCACCCACACGGATGCATCCGGAGTTGCCGACAATAGCTGCACCATGACAACGAACGACTCGAGTTCAACCTCCACGATCAGCGGATCGAGGGGGAAATATTATGTCTTAGGCTCTACCCACAAATACAACGGCGGTAGTTCAAGCTTAGGAGTCGCCGCCGACGTCGATGTTGACGGCCACGCCGAACGCAGCATTTGGGAGAAGGTAGACAACACTGGATCGATTGCGGCCGTGGAGGTTGATATCAATGACGATGGAGTTCCGGACTCCTACTGTAGATCAGAGGCGGAGCAAACCCGTACCGAGCTCAAGACCCACTTCCAAACCGGAGATTTTCCTACTCAAACGCAGGTTACGCACATAGCTGACGCCAGCGGCGCAAGCTCTGCGGTTGAGGTGGACCTTGACGGTGATGGTGTAGCGGACAATTCAATGCAATCCACCTGCGATGCAAGCAGCGTCAAGATCATTTTGGACCGTGACAGTGGCAGGTCAAGGGCGCTAATGGCGGCTGAGGATTCGGGTTCGAGAATTGTCATGGATTATCAGGGAATACAGGCTTTTGTCGCCAGTTCGTCCGCCGATTCGACGAAATTGGAATTATCGTCACCGTCTGGCGGAGCAAATCTCAAAGGCCAGCTAAGCGATATCAAGAGTAATCTCGAACTTACAAACAGTGGCGGTTCAAAGCTTCAGGCACAGGTGAATGAACAAAAGTGCAATCTTAGCCTCGTAAACAATAGCGGTGATGAGTCGGTTGATGTCATTGTAGATAATGGCACGGGCCCTGGCGCGCATCCCTCCTCTTCATTTCGGCTCGGCCGACCGGCGATCAATGAAGCGTTGGTCGTATCTGATGAGAGCGGAGTGAGCCTGAAGACAAATGCAGGTGGTCGGAACATTGGGTTGCACGTTTCTGGCGTCACCGGACAGTGTAAGCTTGCTATGGTTGATGCGACTATGGGTGTAGACGACACTACAATAGTGATCGACGGAAATCTTAAGCGGTTCGGCATTGGCGTCTCGCAGCC
>JAPLUP010000553.1 GCA_026397575.1 Candidatus Zixiibacteriota bacterium | reverse complement strand
TTCCCCCAAACCCGGTCTCTCGGAAGGCGCCCTGATCAAGAATCTTGCGCACATTCGGTTTGATTATGAGAGTTGGCTCGCTGCACCGGCGACAGGACCGCTCCAGTTGAGCATTTCCAACCAGGATCTTAATCACAACGGAATTATCGATGTCTGCGAGTTCATCTGTGGCGACGCCAACGGCGATGCTACCGTGGACATCTCAGACGTTGTGTCCCTGATCGCCTACATCTTCTCAGGTGGTCCGGCACCTGAACCGTTAGAAGCAGGTGACGCCAGCTGCGATGCTGCAGTGGACATCTCCGACGTAGTGTATTTGATTAGTTACATTTTTTCTGGCGGAGCGGCGCCGTGTGCGGAATGCAAATAGCAAATCAACTTGCGTTTTCTGACCCCTCTCCTCAGTAAGGAGAGGGGTTGGCATCCAGTTTCTATATTGCTTCTCCTCGTTCAAACCGTATTTTCCAAGGAGTGCGCCGTATGGCTGGAAAGGGTGTATAATTCCTACATGACTGCCTGTCTGAAGATGCTTTTGCTTAGCTTGGTGATGTTGGGCTTGAGTGGCTGTGGGGAGCAGCCCGATAACAACAAGCCTGTCGTCAAGAATGCGGTCAGCGAGCCCGATCAAGTAATGACCAATTCGGAGATTTACCTGACGAACAATGGCTGGCGCGCGGCGATTGTTAAATCCACTCTGCTTAAAGCCTACACCCACATTGATACTACCCTCATATATGGTGTCGAGGTCCGTTTCTTCGACTCCGCCGGTGTCCAGACCTCAACTTTGACGGCTGACTCTGGAAGAGTCAGCCAGCGGACCAACATCATGTCGGTGACCGGTCATGTCAAGGCCAACACCAAGGACAACAGAAGGTTGGTTTCTGATTCGCTGCGTTGGGATGCTAAAAACGACAAGGTTGTGACCGAAGGTCATGTTGAAGTCTATCGCGATAACGGCTGGCTTTCGGGCGAAGGCCTTGAGACCGATCAGAGACTCAGTAAGGTGTTGATAAAGCGTAACTTAAGAGGAAGCTTCAATGAACCGAACCAGTAGACGAGCAATAGATGACGCTGTGAGCAAGCCGATCTGCCAGTTAGAATCCTCCCAAGAAAAGCTACTGAATTATGGAGCTTTGCGGGTAGTGGTACGTCTGGAAATGATCGGGTTGTTGCTTCTGGTTTCTGCAGGACAGATGCTAGCGGCCGAGGAGCTTAGTCCTGACAAATTCCGAACGATGGTGCAGACTGAACTGGAAAGGACTCAAGTTAAGACCGATTCAGTCGGGAACGCTCTGAAGGTGATGGTATTTGGAGATCCTGTACGGGACTTCATGTTGGCGCCGGTAATACGCAATGGTAAAGTCGTTGCGGTGTATAAGGATGACCCAAAACGAAATGGCGTGACTCCGCTTGCCAGTGCGGCAGTCTTGAAATCGGCCAGGCTTGACCTGTTCTCGCAAATCGGCGCGCGGCAGGTTCTCCAGGATCGAGGGTATACTTCTGGTGACCCGATCGCGGTGTCGGTCGGACCGTGTTCTCTCTTCGGAGTACTGGAGACAGGCTGGTATCTGCCTGTAAGGGAATCGTTTGTCTTGCTGTCCTTAGAGGGTCGAATAGCCTCCGAGTCGGATGTTACTCATTTCTGGCCGGGCAAGCTGGCGACGTTCAGGCAAATTCGGGAGCGGTTGCTGCCAAGAGAGTAGGCAAAATGGCCATCAAGAACCGAAGTTGCCGGGGAAAAGAGTCAATATAAGCGTCAA
>JAPLUP010000716.1 GCA_026397575.1 Candidatus Zixiibacteriota bacterium | reverse complement strand
GTATCTTGCGTTTCCGCTTGGGTGTGGACTATTGCAGGGCAGCCATATCAAGAACATGTTACCGAAAGCGAAACGCCTCGACGTCCGGTTCCTCTGATCCTGATTACCTAAAATGACAATCGTGCGAAGACTACTTGCTTGCTGCGCCCGGCTTATGCGCGAGATTTAGCTGCAACTCGATAACGCTGTCTTTCAGCGATACCAAAGCATACTTCGCCTGACGATCTTTGAAAGCAAATCCGGTAGGAGTTTTGCCGAATACCTGGAAGCCCGGATCAAGATTCTTCTGGAGATTAGTAAATGCCGATTGAGCGCTTGCGGCATCTGGGTAGGGGACTATCATTTGAGTATATGTGTTGCGGCTGGTGTCGGCATACGTTGCTGCCGCACCAAAAGTCTTGTTTTGCAGTTGCAGCACGTCCCCTTTTCCGAGGCGGTAGATTGCTTGCTGCGACAGAGGCCCGCAGAAAACATGCTCCGATTCCGACAACATCTGTGCTTTCGGTAGCCGCAACAACGCCGTGATCGTGTCGGTCGCCGAAAAGTTCGCCAGAGCTGAATCCCAGTTCCAGAAAGACTTCGGCGTCGCCATCGTTGTAATCCGCAAGGCTCTCCCGATTGTAGGTTAGCGGCTTGACGGGTTTGCTCCACCCGCTCACGAAATTGTCCTCCGGTAATATTAATGCGTTTACGTTTCCCCCGAGGATCAGTAGTGCCATTATCAATAGCAGTTTGCGTTTTGTCATTTCTAGTCCCACTGTCAAGTACTTCACGGTGCCTATCTCCCGCCGCAGCGGCATTCTACATTCTGCTCTGCGGCTTTTCAATCAAATTGTCTCTAACTTGGCGCCAAATCGGGTTTAGTGCTTGCCAAGCCGGATCGAGTCGGTTTTATTTGTCGCAGAGGACATCATACTATGGACCGACGCGACTTCATCAAGACTACCGGAAAAACCTTGGCGTTTGCCGCAGCCACAACTGCTGCCGGAGTTCTGTTTCACAACCGCCGGGTCGCCGGAGTCGAACCTATTGTTCTAAAAACATCCGACTTCACGGGTCCCACAGAAAAATCACTTCCCCAGATTGCGCTGGCGAAGAATACCGATCACGTCGCGGCGCTGCACGCATCCCTGGATGCGATCGGCGGTATCAACCGTTTTGTTCGCAAGGGCGACCGCGTCACGATCAAACCCAACATCGGTTGGGATCGCACCCCCGAGCAGGGCGCCGACACCAATCCCATACTGGTCGGAGAAATGGCGCGGCTCTGTCTTGCGGCCGGCGCAGCACTGGTTATTGTCACCGATATCCCCTGTAACGAACCGCGCCGCTGTTTCTTGCGTTCCGGCATCCGCGCCGAAGCAGAAAAGGGAGGTGCCAAGGTCATCTTGCCGTTAGAGGAGGATTACATTCGCACTGTGATGGGTGGGCAGATGCTTGATGTCTGGCCGGTGCTGAAGTACTTCGTCCAGACCGACAAGCTAATCAACATGCCGATCGCCAAACACCATTCGCTCTGCAACTTTACGGGGAGCATGAAAAACTTCTATGGCATCCTTGGCGGTCGTCGCAGTCAGTTGCATCAGAAAATCGATCAGTCGATTGTCGAATTGGCCACCTTCAGCAAACCAACGCTTACGGTTGTCGACTGCACGCGCGTGATGTTGCGCGGCGGCCCAACCGGTGGGTCACTGGATGATGTCGCCATCGAGAATTCCGTCATCTGCGCCACCGATCTGGTTGCCGCCGATTCCCGGGCGTCGGAATTCCTCGGCCTGACAGGCGAGCAGGTAAGTCATATCGCCCTCGCCGACAAGTCGGGACTGGGTAAACTCGATTATCGCTCAGTCGGCTATAAAGAGATCACTTGATGTCGATCAAAACCGTTCGCAATCTGCGCCGGATGTCGCAGATCGTCTTCTTTGTCATCTTCTCCTGGCTGATTCTCAAAACCACTTTCGAAGTTCATTTTACTCCCGCCAATGCCACAGAAATTCAACTGCCGTACCCTGTTTCCATCGCATTGGAATT
>JAPLUP010000429.1 GCA_026397575.1 Candidatus Zixiibacteriota bacterium | reverse complement strand
CTATGATCGCCGCAGCCGGGCACTCAACTACGGTGTCCCGCAGAAAGACTGGGCAAATCGGATCTACGAGTTGTCGTTGTCGTATGAGGATCGGAATGCTCCAATCAACATCTCGGCGGGGCGCATCCCGGTTCGCAGAATAGGAAGCGCGGGCTACATTGACGGCATGATGATTGAGTACCATCTTTCTGGTCCGGTGCACACCGGTGTTTATGCCGGGGCGCAGCCCAACTGGCAGTACTCGGAAACGGGTCTTTCAATACAGAAGTACGGATTCTACTTCAACTACATGAGAGGAAACTATCAGTCCGCGCTCTTCGAAATGACAATAGCGGGTGCCGGAGAGTATCACCATGCAACAACCAGTAGAGAATTAATCTATTCTCAGACGAATGTTAGTCTCGGCAACCGTTGGAGTATCAGTCAATCGTCGGAAATCGACGTCAACCGCGGTTGGAGAAGAAACCGCACGTCCAGAGCTATTTCCCTTTCTAGTGCCTATGTAGATACTCGATTTCGATTCAGCAATCGGTTGTCTGCTGGACTGAGTTACGATAATCGCAGGAATTATTGGACCTACGATCAGAAGTCGGTGGCAGACAGTCTTTTTGACGATCATCTTAGCAAAGGAATCCGGTCTCGCCTCGATATCAGACTTCCCGGAAATTTCCTTACCGGTCTCAGCGTCGGTTATCGCGCTCGCGCGGGTGACCCGGAGCCGACCTATTCGTACTCGGCGAATGTAAACAAAAGCGGACTCGTTTCCGCCCATTCCAGCCTAAACTTGCAGTATTCCGGATTTACCGGCCCCCAGCAAAAAGGGAGCAATTTTTCGGTCAGAATCGGCGAGTATTTTCGGCAGCGAGATTATATCAGTCTTGGTTACGGCTATTACCGCTACAGTTCAATGGCCGGGACTGCAGCCCGCTTGAACCACTGGATAGAATCGACAATATGGATGAATGTTTTCAAGAACCTTTTCGTTAATGGAATGTTCCAATATAATGCGGGCGCTGATCTCAGCGGCCGTAGATTGCAGATAGAGTTTGGATGCCTGCTCTAACTGCAATCAAACATTCCCTTATCTGAAGGTTGTGGGGCAAGATTTCACAAACCGAGCAGTACGTTTCTTAGCGATGCGATAGCAGGTTGTCACCGGTAACCGACATCACGCCGGCTCACGGAGAATCTGTTAATTCCAAAGCCCTGTGATTCTTTTGCAAGGAGTCAGCAATACCAATGGAGAGAAACCTGATCTGGCTCGCTGTCGGTTGTCTGATATCGATATTTCTTGTTCCCTATTTCTTGAAATTCCGTCGTGACCAGAAGCTGATGCTACAACGGAAAAGGGAGGCTGAGTCTCTCGGCATCGGCCGACCTCGCGCCCAATTTCCTCAGATCAACACCGCTCTTTGCATCGGCTGCGGCTCCTGTGTTGCCGCCTGTCCTGAACATGATGTGCTCGGAGTCATTAACGGCACAGCCACGATTATCAACGGTGAAAGGTGCGTCGGTCATGGTCACTGTGAATTGGTTTGTCCGGTCGGCGCTCTAAAGGTTGGTCTGGGTGATCTCTCTTTACGCCCCGATATTCCCTTGATGAACCGATACAACGAGACTTCAGTGCCGGGGCTGTACATTGCGGGCGAATTGGGCGGGTTGTCTCTGATTCGTAATGCCATAGCACAGGGTCGCATGGTGATTGAAGACATCGTGGCAAAGAAGAGACCTCACTGTGATCGGAAAATACTGGATGTCATCATTGTTGGCGCCGGTCCGGCAGGGCTTAGCGCAACCATGACTGCGATTTCTCACAAGTTGTCTTACCTGGTTCTCGATGAACAGGAAATTGGAGGAACCATTCTTCACTATCCCCGCCGGAAATTGGTGATGACGCAGCCGGTAGAAATACCATTGTACGGGTGGCTTGAAGAAGAAGAATACTCCAAAGAAACTCTGCTGGGGATCTGGACCGAGATTATTAATCAGTTTGGCCTATTCGTACGAACCGGCGAAAAAGTGGATCGGGTGGAGAAATCGGATGGGCATTTCCTGGTGCATACTCAGGACAATATCTTCGAGTCCAGTTATGTCGTGCTGGCCTTGGGGAGGCGCGGTACACCTCGCAAGATGGAAGTAACGGGTGAAGAACTCCCCAAAGTCATGTACCAACTCGCCGATGCTCAGTCATATCGCGGGCTCGATTTGCTCGTTGTGGGTGGAGGCGACAGCGCTGTCGAGGCCGCGATTGGATTGGCGCGGCAACCGGGGAACAAGGTCACTATTTCCTACCGCAAAGGCGCTTTCTTCAGAGTCAAGAGGAAGAATGAGATTGCTGTCAACGACTTGATCGCCGAAGGAAAGGTCACCCCTCTATTTGATTCGCAAGTGCGTGAAGTCAAACCGAGAAGTGTAGTGCTGGAAACGAAGCCGGGCTTGATCGAAATCGCCAATGATTATGTGTTTGTTTACATAGGCGGAATTCCTCCCTTCAACCTGCTGAAGACAATGGGTATTGCCTTCGGTGGGGAGGCAACATCCTCAGCATCCAAGAAGGAACCGATCCTACAGGCGAGTTGACTCACCTTCCTAACCGCGAACTTGCTTGTACTTCAATTAACTTACCCTTACTTCTACCAACTTCTGTGTACTTAACTCTTGACAAAGCAATCAATTGCACGTATCCTGTTGCGTGGATTAGGCTTGGGTGAAGAGGCGGTTTTCGAATCCCTGCCTCTCCCCTCTCTTTCTTGTGGTTGGTGGTGTTGGCGGCGATGTGTTCTTGCTGGAGAGAGCCCCTGAAGATTCTCCTTGTCCCAACCGACAGTTCGTATATATTATCAAGCTTCGGCTTTGGTTTTTTTGGAGGAAGATAAGTCTTATGATGCAGATTTTGCGCGAAAACACGAAAATAATCATCTGGATTATAGTGATCGCATTCGTTGCCACGATTGTGTTTGCCTGGGGCATGGATTTCACCGGCACGCGAGGCGGTGGCGGAAGCGCGCCGCAAAACGCCGTCGGCAAGGTCAACGGCATAGAGATTCCCCTGGTATCTTTCAACAGGGCTATCGACCAAATGGTTGAAAGTGAGAGAACTAAGGACCCGGAAAAGGAATTCGGCGAATCGGATTACCGGCAAGCGCGCCAGCAGATTTGGAACGAATCCGTGGCCAGCCTTATTCAGCAGAGCCAGACCGAGAAAAAGGGAATCCGCCTGACTGATCCAGAGTTGGTGGACTTCATCAGGCGCTATCCGCCGGAAGAGATACAGCAAGCGGAAGATTTCCAGACCAACGGTAAGTTTGATTATCAGAAGTATCTCGCTGCAATGAGTGATCAGCGCTATGCCAATATGTGGCCGCAGGTGGAAATGATGATGCGCGGCAGACTTATCAACTTCAAGCTGCTGGAGTATATCGGCGGCATGGTACGCGTCAGCGATGCGGAGATTCAGGACAAGTATTTGCGCGATAATGAACGCATCAAAGTGGACTATGCTTTAGTGCCGCTGAGCAGTACGGACGCTAACTTGGTCAGTATCAGCAGAGCTCAGATAGAGGCATACTATAACAGCCACCTGGATGAGTTCAAGACCACCGAGCAGGCCTACTATACGGTCATCAAGGCGGTCAAGACTCCTTCGGACGTTGATAATGGCAAAGCGCAGGAAGAAATCAACGCTATCAAGGCGCAACTCGACCGGGGCGCAGATTTCGCCACATTGGCACAGGAGAAAACTCAGGATCCATCCGGCAAGAACACCGGCGGTGATCTTGGTTGGTTCTCGCGGGGACAGATGGTAGGGCCTTTTGATTCGGCTACTTTCGCCATGAAGGACAGCACGATCTCGGCGCCAGTCAAAACGCAGTTCGGCTACCACATTATCTATCGCAAAGGTCACCGCGTTACTGACGGCAAAGAAGAAGTCAACGCCGCTCACATCCTGATCAAGATATCACCTTCACAGGAGACGATTGACGATCTCAAACAGCGAATACAGTCTTTCCGCGATGAAGTCAACACGGGCAACTATTCGTCGCTACTGGCCCAGTACCGAGTGACCGAGGATGCGCAGCGCAAGCTTTTCCGCAACGGTGGTATCGTGGGCGTCGGCCGGGATGCGGATTTAGAAAAGTTCCTTTTTGAATCGAAATCGAACACATTTTCCGATGTCTATGATCGTACCGATGCCTTCTATGTTTTT
>JAPLUP010000190.1 GCA_026397575.1 Candidatus Zixiibacteriota bacterium | reverse complement strand
CCCGTTCGAGCCGACGCGCGCTATACTTGCGTATCCGTCGTCTGATCGCCCTCTTGATATTGCGTAGCAGTTCGTACATCGGCTAACGTCGCCCTTCTTCGTAACGCTCGAAAGCGCGAATAATGTCTTTGACCAACCGATGTCGCACGACATCCTTGTCGGTCAAGTAACAGAACTTCACGTCGGAGATATTTCGCAGAATCTTCTGAATAGCGATTAGACCCGACAGTCGCTTGCGGTCCAGGTCGATCTGAGTGACATCCCCCGTTACCACAGCTTTCGATCCCTCGCCGATACGCGTAAGGAACATCTTCATCTGCGGGACCGTCGTGTTTTGCGCTTCATCCAGAATCGCAAACGAGCTGTTGAGCGTACGGCCGCGCATAAACGCCAACGGCACGATCTCAATTACACCCAGCTCCATCAACTTCTTGATCTTGTCGGCCGGTAACATGTCGTGCAACGCATCATAAACCGGTCGCAAGTAAGGATCAACTTTGGCGCGAATGTCGCCCGGCAGGAATCCGAGCGATTCGCCTGCTTCTACCGCCGGTCGCACCAGGATGATGCGGTTGAAAAGCTTGTTCTTGAGTCCGGCAACTGCCTCCGCAACTGCCAAGTAGGTCTTGCCGGTACCGGCTGGCCCGATGCCGAAGACGATATCATACTTCTCGATGGCCTCAATGTAGGCCTTCTGCCCAACCGTTCGCGGTCGCACGTCCAGCTTGACGACGGTCGATAGCTCTGATGACAATTCCATCTCTGTCGCCGGTCCGCGACCTGACTCTTTGATGAAGGAAATAGCGTAGGAAAGATATTGCTCGGAGATTTCACCGTGCAGGCGCAATCGCTCAAACAGGTCATAGAATAGTGTTTCGACCAGAGCCGATTCGGTACCGGTAATCCATATTGTGTCCCCGCGCGCTACAATCTGCGCATCAAAGCTGGACTCTATGCTTTTGAGGAGAATGTGGTTGCTGCCGAACAAGAGCCGCGGGTCAATATTCTTGAGTTCGATCGTTCTGGTATTTTGATCACTCAACGAGTTGTGTCAACACCTCATTTAAGAGACAAGCGGCACAAGTTAAAATACCGCAATATATCAAAGCTATTATAGCTACTTGCTCTTGTCAATATTTATCGACAAATGCAGTTCCGCCAATTGCCCCGGCTCGATCTCTGTGGGCGAACCGTCCATAAGTGATTGTGCGGCAGTCGTTTTTGGGAACGCAATCACGTCACGGATCGAATCCGAATCGGTCAGAATCGATGCAATTCGGTCAAGTCCAAGACCAATGCCGCCGTGCGGGGGTGCGCCGTATTTCAGCGCCGTCAGCAGAAAGCCGAACATCCGCTCGGCTCGTGCGTCGTCCATACCCAGAATGTTGAGGATTTTCTTCTGCATATCGGAACGGTGATTGCGGATACCACCCGATGCCAACTCGAATCCGTTGCAGACCAGATCGTACTGATTGGCGCGGACCTTTGCCCAGGGATGCTCGGGATCGGAGTTGGCGTGCTTACTCGTGAAACCTGCCTCCATAAGTTCGAGGTCAGTCTCTTTCGGAGAAGTCACAATGTTGTGCATTGCATCAAAACGATCGTTTTCCGGATGATATTCAAACAGCGGGAACTCGGTCACCCAAAGAAATGCCCATTTCGATTTGTCCATCAATCCGAACTTCTTGCCGCAATATGATCGCGCCCGACCGAGCACAGCTTCCGTGGGGAGCTTCTTGCCGGCAGCTAAGAGCAGCAAATCGCCACTCCTAATGCTGCCGATTTCCCGCAAGCGAGAGATAGTGGCATCATCAAGGAATTTCTTGATGGACGATCTGATCTCGTCGCCAAAAGCCACCCATGCCAGTCCGGAAGCTCCGGCGAGCTTGGCTTCCTGCTCGATCTCGTCAAGCTGTTTGCGTGATAGACCAGCCTGTCCAATTGCCACCAAACCCTTGATCACGCCCCCTGAGTTGGCAGCCCCGGCGAAAGGTCTGAACTCGCTTTTACCCACCGCCGCAGTGAAATCTATCAGCTTCATATCAAAGCGGAGGTCAGGCTTGTCGGAACCGTAGTTGCTCATGATCTCTTGATATGGGTGCCTGGGGAAAGGAGTCGGCACGATAACGTTGAGAGTCCTCTTGAGAGCGTGTGCCATCATACCCTCGACGATAGTGAAAACATCATCCTGCGTAACGAATGACATTTCGATGTCGATTTGTGTGTGCTCTGGTTGACGGTCGGCGCGCAGGTCCTCATCCCGCAGGCAGCGGGCAAGCTGAAAATAGCGGTCAAAGCCGGCGATCATCAGAATCTGCTTGAACAACTGCGGTGATTGCGGCAACGCATAGAACTTGCCCGGATGAACGCGCGAGGGCACAACGTAGTCACGTGCGCCTTCCGGAGTTGAACGCATCATCAGGGGCGTCTCGATTTCGAGAAACTTCTGGCTATCGAGATACTCCCGCACCGCCATAGTAACATGGTGGCGCAGGATGATCTTGTCCTTGAGTACTTTCCGGCGCAAATCCAGATAGCGATAAGTCAATCGCAGATCCTCGCTGGCCGTGGTTTCATCCTCGATCTCAAACGGCGGCGTTTCGGATTCGGCTAACACTTCGAAATCATGCGCTTCGACGTCAATTTCGCCGGTCTCCATGTTCTTGTTAATCATCCCGTCAGGGCGAGGGTTCACTATTCCCGTCACGCTGATCACAAATTCCGCCCGCAGATGCGTGGCAATTTCCATCTGCTCGGCGTTGAAATTGTCGGGGTGAAACACGACCTGCGTGATGCCGTAGCGATCACGCAAGTCGACAAACAGAATGCCGCCGTGATTGCGGTAGCGTTTTACCCAGCCGTTAAGAGTGACCGTTTGTCCGGCGTGAGCGGCTTTCAATTCACCGCAAGTATGTGTTCGTCGCAATTGCGAAAATGGCTTCACCAATCTCCCGTCGTAGCCAAGCCGATGCTTGTCACTGTTGCCTGCAAGGTGACACACCTGCGCCTGTACGGGCGTACAGAACTGCCCGCGTCACCGGATGCACGAATATAAGGTGATACGTGCTCCTATCAAGCGAATAGTTGCACGCATCCGCGACACGAAGACCAGACGCTCTGCCGCCAGACGCGGCGTCACTCTATGCAAACATCAGCGGCCGGCGCACGGCTCGGCGCCACTGGAGAAGATGTAGTTCACAAGATACACCACATCGACAATGTTCACCTCATCGTCACAATCAGCATCTCCCGCCACCAATGGCACAGGCGGTTCTC
>JAPLUP010000415.1 GCA_026397575.1 Candidatus Zixiibacteriota bacterium | reverse complement strand
AGATGGTACTCAATCATCATGCCGTCAATGTAGCCCGCGCTTCCTATTCTGCGAACCGGAATGCGCCCCGCCGAGATGCTGATCGGAGCCTTCCGATCCTCATACGAAAGCGACAACTCGTAGATCCTGTTTGCCCAGTCTTTCTGCGGGACACCGTAGTTGAGTGCTCGGCTGCGGTGATCGTAACGTCCGCGAGAGCGAACGGAAAACGTCAATTCCTTTCCGGCAATTTTGCGCGCTCTCAGGTTGAGTCGAACCGTAGATTGGCTGAAATCGAGCCGCTCATTGGCCTTGTCAGTCCAGTTGTCATAAGTCAGGGAAACGCTGCCGCTGATATCCGGCTTGGCTCGCGGGGCGATTGCCTGCGATGATGGCGGCTTTTTCTCAGCAACAACGATCGGCAGAGTATCAACCGGTGTGGTTTTGGTTGTGTCATTCCCGGCATGGCTGGTTATTTGTATGGCTTTGAGCCCGGCGACTATTGCGCCTGTGGCGCTGATGATCTTGCAGGATGCCGAACGGTCTGAAAGATAGACAAGTTCCAACTCAACGATCGTGCTGTCGTTTTTCTTGATGACGAGTCGATCGCCAACGGCAAGTCCATCCAACCTTCCGCCCTGAAGATAAACATACTCAGCGGTGACATCTCTGACCACAAACAATTTCTCTGGTTTTCCGGCGAACGCCGGATTGGAGACAAGGGTAAACAGAGACAATATCACCCATAACGACAAATAATATCCGGTATTCGCGAAGCGTAGAAGCGACTGACTGTTTGATTTCCGTTCCAGCATGTTTTCCTATACGCTAGACGCGCCGATGGCAATTATAACAAGCACTACTGTTGTATTGGTAATTGCTGACCTCGGAATGATCGGAATCGGTGCTGCTCTTCGAGTGTTCATGACAATTAATGCATTCAAAAGCTGCGAAATTATTTGGAGAAACATGACAATCAGCACAAGAGTTCCATTTCCCCTGATGCTTGCCGGAGTAGATGCGAAAATACTGCGAATCGTGGTTCCAGTTAGCAGGAGTCCAGCCGCTTGTCGTGTGGCAGTTTTGACAGGTAGTGGGGAAAGCAGCCGCCGCATGATTGGGGTCAGTCGTTCCCACGTAGGCCGCTTGATGGCAACCATAACAATCTGTTGGCGTCCCGGCATAGGTGGTAGGGTGGCAAACGGCGCATCTTACCGTCGTATGCCTTCCCGTAAGCGCATAACCGGTAGTACCGTGGTTATACGACGATGGCGACCAGGCTGTCGTTGTATGACATCCGGTACAAACAGTCGAGAACGCGGCCACAACGTGATTTGGATCAATGGCGCCTGTGAAATCGCTATGGTGGCATGCATCACAGGCAGTGGGTGTACTGACATACCCTCCCGAATGGCAAGCGATGCAGGCTAACGTAAAGTGCGCCCCGGTCAACGCGAACAATGTGGAACTGTGATTAAAGGTCGAGGGCTGCCAGACATTCGTATTGTGACATTGTGTGCAATCGTGACTGAAGCTATTTGTCACGTGATTCGGTATAGTCGCTCCCGAAAATGCGGTCTGGTGACAGGAGTAACAGTCCTTTGAAGTGGTGATGTATCCGGAAGCGTGACAGGCAATGCACGTTTGCGAAATATGCGCTCCCGTCAGCGGGAACTGCGT
>JAPLUP010000345.1 GCA_026397575.1 Candidatus Zixiibacteriota bacterium | reverse complement strand
GATCGTTGAATTGGAGAAGACCCGCTGATGAGACGATTGCTCGTGCTGTTGCTACTGCTGCTATCGCCCTCACTAACTTATGCCGGGGCGAATGAAGATTTCCAGACGGGCGTCCGGCTCTATGATCAGGGTGATTTTGCGAGTTCCGCCGATAAACTGCAGTCGGTCATTGATCAAGGTTACGCCTCGGCGCCGTTATACTACAATACTGCGTGCGCCTATTACAAGGCCGGCCATTTCGGGAAAGCGATCGCCAATTTCCGACGCGCCGAGAAGATGACGCCGGATGATGAGGATATCCGCACCAACCTGGCGTTTGTCAAGCAATTCTGCGTCGATAAGGTTGATGCCTCACAGACCGATCCCTTCCTCACACAAGTGAAGAAGTTGCTGGCGACCCTACATCCAAATCAGTATTTCCTGATTTCCTTCATCGCGTGTGCTCTGCTGTTCGTTCTTCTGGCGCTGAAACGCACCGGAGTCGTTACGCGTTTCGGCAATTCTCCCATATTCGCGCTGGCTGCAATCACAATCATTAGTGCGATAGCCATGATGTGGGTTTTGCGCGCGAACTACCTCGTGGACGAAGGCGTAATCGTAGTCGAGCAGACCGAAATCCTCTCCGGGCCCGGAAGTGAGTTTGAGTTGCAGTTTGAAGGTCACGAAGGATTGACCTTCGAAGTGCTTGACCAGAAGCAGGATTATTACCTGGGGTTGTTTGCCAACAAGCTCAAGGGCTGGGTCAAAATCTCCGCAGTCGAAAAGATCTGAACAACAGATAAAGGGACCGTTGAAAAAGCCCAGACCGTGTCATTGCGAGGAGTGCGGAGAGGTGATGCAGGGTGTGGAGCACGACGAAGCAATCTCGATTTACGCTCTTCCGATGCAGGCACGCAGATTGCTTCGTCGTCATTGCCCCTCCCCTCTCTCTCCCGCCCTGACTCCTCGCAACGACAATTTCGAGGTCTTTCAATAGTCCCATAAACACAGTCGAGACTCAGCGGTCTCGACTCTCCCACAGCCTGAAACCCAAGCCGCCTTAGTGGCATCTAAAGTATTGACAGTATCACTGCGGGTTAGTATGTTTTGGAGCACATGGTTGATATGATTAGACAGGGCAAGTGAAGATTCTTGACTGGAAGAAGCTGCTCGGGGCTGGCATAGCGATCGGCCTCTTATACTTCAGTTTTCACAACGTTGACTTCAGAGAACTCTGGCACAGCCTTACCAGGATCCACCCCATTTATCTCGTTGGGGCGGCGGCTAGCGCTGTAGCAATGAACTGGGCCAAAGGAATGCGCTGGCGGGCGTTGATCAGGGATGTCAAGGTCATATCCAAGCCGCGCGCTTTTGCGCTCTTTCATATCGGGCAAATGATCAATCTCTCAATTCCGATGTTGGGAGGGCAGGCGGGGCGGATTGTGATGCTCGCCAAGCAGGAGGGGCTCTCCAAGACCTTCTGCTTCACGACCGTGGCAATGGAAGTTCTCTGCGACGCTGTTAGTCTGGTCCTGTTGATTTATCTGGCATCATTTCTTTTCGCAATTCCGTCATGGGTCAGGGAAGTGGAAGTCTATGCCGCTATTGGCGTTGGTCTCATGATACTGACCTTGATATTGCTTATGCGCTATGAGCGAGGGCTAGCCTATTTCGGCAAGAAGACGATTCGACGACGATTTCCACGGTTGTACAAAAAGTTAGAAAAGTGGACCACTTCCATGTCGCACGGAATCGCCTCTATGCGTAGCAGTCGCGGTGTTTTTACACTCGGTTTCTATTCACTGCTGGTGTGGCTGTTCCACATCGGTATCTGCATCATGTTGATCCAGGCCTTCGGGCTAAAAGCGCCGTTTTGGGCTGGAGCAGTGGTCGTGATTATCAATTCCTTCCTACTCCTAATTCCGGTTTCGCCGGGGAACTTAGGTTCATTCCAGATCACAGTGATCACGGCGCTGTCGTTTTTTGATGTTTCGCACGCCGAGGCCGCCGCTTTCAGCATTGTTCTTCACTTCATGGATTACGCCCCAGTCTTCACGATCGGATTCATTCTCCTGATAACTAACAATTTTTCATTCAAGAAGTTGCGGGAAGAAACGGTGCGAGAAGCGCGGCAGGAGGAATGCCCTAACTGACTTGCGACCACAGAGGAACGAGAAAAAAATCACGAAGTTGAAAAAAAGCGGGAACAAACGGACTGACCAGTCCGTCTAATGCAGTAATGGTTCGACTATCGGTTTATACGAAACGGAAAAATCTCCCGCAGCAAGAGCGTCGGGAAATGATTCTCAATGCCGCTTTGAAGGTTTTCGCCCGCAGCGGCTACGAAGCGACGGATGTAGACGACATCGCCCGGGAAGCCCAAATCGGTAAGGGAACTATCTACCGGCACTACCCATCCAAACGCGATCTGTTTGTGGCTGTGGTCGATCGCGGTTTCGATCAGCTTCGCTGTCAGATGGAGGATCTGAGAGATAAGGATGCTTCATTTGAGGATATGGTCAGAATCGGCATAAAGCAGCAGGTTGATTTCTTCATCAACAACCCCGACTACTGGCGCATTTTGATGCTGGAAAAGCCCGACTGTCGCCTGAATCTCGACAGTGAGGCGGTCAGACTGCACCAGCGATTCGGTCAGGGTCTGGTGGAAGGGATAAAGAAGGGGATATCTGCGGGATATGTCAAGAAGATAGATCCCGTGTTGGCGGCTTTTAGTCTAATGTCGATGGCTGCCGTTGTTGTCGAAAAGCATTTGCAGGCGAAGAAAGATACGCGCAAAAAAGACATCTCCAGTATCTTGGATATCTTCCTGAGAGGAATACAAAAGTGAGCGATTTGCACAGATCAACGTTGTGTCGAGCAAGGCAGGTGTCCGCGACGGCCAGGGCGTGGCTCCGGATGCTGATTGTCGGCGCCGTCATATCAGTTCTCTTGTGCGCGGTGGCGCAGACAGATGCCGCCACATTGACAATCGATGATGCGGTAACAATGGCACTTAAGAACAATCAGGACTATTTGATCGCCAAGTCGCAATTGGAGAAAGCTGACGCCGAGATTCAGAAAGCGACAGCAGGCGCGTTGCCAACGCTAAGCTTCGGTTCCAGCTACACCCGCAACCTCAAGATTCCCACGATGGTCTTCGGTGGGGAGTCATTCAAGATTGGCACCGACAACCAGATGGACATCGGACTAAATCTGATCCAACCAATCTGGCTCGGCGGCAAGGTTTTTACGGCGATGAAGATTGCGAAAATCTACAAGAGATACACCGAGGATATGGTCCGCGAGGCTGAAGGGCAGATCGTTTACGGTGTGCGGCGAGCTTTTCTGGGGGCAATTCTGACTCAAGATGTCGTCATGGTCTATCGGGATGCGCTTGCTACTGCCGAATTGAATTTCGATATCGTAAACAAAATGTACTCGCAGGGAGTGGTCTCGGAATATGAGTATTTGCGCGCACAGGTGGAGGTCGCCAATCTCAGACCGCAGTTGACTCAGACGCAGAATGGCGCAGTAATCGCTTTGGAATCGCTCAAGAACCTGATCGGCATCAAGCTGTCAGAATCGCTCGAACTACGGTATGAATTCGATTCAACCATCGTCGGCAGGGAGTTTAATCTGGAATACTTGCAGACTCTGGCAAGCACGAATCGAGCAGCTCTGCAACAGCAGGAGCACCTCACCGACATCACTCGTCGAGCCATCGGTATCGCTAAGTCCGGTCGCAACTTCAATTTGATTCTCCAGTCGCAATATGGTTACCGTCTGCAGGGGGACGATGACGCTTTCCAACTCTTCAAGAGGAGTGATTGGACGCCCAGCTGGACTGCGACTTTGAATCTGAGCATGCCGATCTTCGACGGTTTCACGACCACGGCTGAAATAAGAAAAGCGAAAACTGATTATCAGAATACCAGTTTGAGTCTCGAACAGCTCAAACGGCAAGTAGAGCTTGACGTCAGGCAAGCATATTATACCTATCAAGAATCGGGGGAACGGTTGAAGGCGCAACAGAAGACAATCGATCAAGCGGAGGAAGGGCTTAAGATCGCCCGCCTGCGATATCAGAATGGTATTGGCACGCAACTAGAGATATTGTCGGCTGAGTCGGCACTGACTTTGGCCAGAACCAACTACGTGCAAGCGACACATGATGCCGCGGCGGCGGTCTATGGTCTGCTTCGTGTCACAGGTGTGAATTCTATTCAGGAACTCAAGGAGCAATAGATGAAACGTAAGCTGATATGTCTGGTTCTAACGGCGCTCGTGGCGACACTTCCCTTGTCGTGCGGCAAGAAAGAAGATTCCAAGACGGCACTGCCAACGGTACCGGTGAAGACCATGACGATAGCGCCCGGCGTCCTGGAAGTGACGCGAGAGTTCACCGGTGGTTTGAAAGGTGTCGAGCAGGCAGACATCTACATCCGTCTTTCTGAAGCAGTTACCGCGTTGCCGTTCAAAGTCGGCGACCATGTGCAGGCAGGTCAAGTGTTGATAACGCTTGACAGAGGGGGCGCCTCTTCGCAGTACGTCCAAGCGAAGGCGATGTTCGAAAACGCCGAAAAGAACTTCAAGAAGATGAAGTATCTCTTTGATGAAAAAGCCATCAGCGAAAGTGCGTTCGACGAAGCCAAGGCAGGGTTTGAAGTAAGCAAGGCCAATTATCAGGCGGCCAAAGAGCTGGTCGATATTACGTCACCCATTAGCGGTACGCTGGTGGAACTGGATGTCAAGATCGGTGACGTGCCGCTTCAGGGAGTGCTGGCAGCTCGCGTGGCGCGCACGGATGCTCTACGGATGACATTCGGTGTTCCGGCTGATCTGGTCAGTCAGTTCTCGCCGGGAATGACTGGATCCTTGAGGGTTGCGGGAGATGACAGCGTATACAGTTGCACAGTGACGAAAGTTTCTGATGCTGCCGAGCCACAGACACGGACCTTCAGTGTGGAAGTCTCGGTTCCCAATACGAGTCGGAGCTTGCAGGCAGGTACTTTTGCCAAGGTGACGTTTGTGGTTGAACGGAAAGACAATGTTTTGACGGTTCCCGCGGCGGCCTTGCTGTCAAACGAGGGAGTGATGTCGCTGTACGTGGTCAAGAGTGACACCGCGCATGAGCGCACCGTCGGCGTGGGCGCCAGCAACGGCAGGGATACGGAGATCCGCTCCGGCCTGAACTCGGGTGAGGAAGTCGTCGTCATGGGACAGGGGTTCTTATCTGACGGTTATCCGGTGATGAGGTCGACGAAGTAGCTATGATTTTATCAAAGGTATCAATCAGTCGACCGGTCTTTGCGAGCATGATGATTCTGGCACTGGTAGTGCTCGGCATCTATTCGTACCTTGGTCTCAGTGTTCAATTGTTCCCCGATGTGGATTTCCCGATGGTGGTGGTGACCGTCACCTATCAGGGGGCTACGCCGGAAACCATGGAGTCCGAGGTGATGAAAAAGATCGAGGACGCGGTGAATCCACTGTCGGGGGTCAAGCACATTGAGACCAAGTGTTATGAGAGCTATGCTTACTCGGTGGTGACGTTCGAAATGGGCAAGAGCGTGGATGTGTCCTCGCAGGAAGTACGGGAAAAGGTAGCCGGCATAAAGAGTGACCTACCGGACGACATCCAGGACATTGTCATTCAGAAATTCGATCCCAAGGCCATGCCGATCATCTCGATAGCGATCTCTGGCGACAAATCCGCTCGCGAACTGACATTTATCGCCAAGGAGACGGTCAAGAAGCGACTGGAATCGTTACAGGGTGTGGGTAATGTCGAACTGATCGGTGGTGAGGAACGAGAGATTCTCGTCGAGCTTGATCTGGCCAGCCTGGAGGCGCTCAACCTTTCCATCTTCGACATACAGAGCCGTCTGGCTGCGGCGAGCTTGGATTTACCGGGCGGCACAGTCAAGCGCGAAGGACGCGATCTTACCATTCGCACCATGGGCAAGATTGCCTCGCTCGACCAGATCCGCGATCTGGTAGTCAAGAACGAGAAGGGCAAAGAAGTGCGGATGCGGGACATCGCTGTGGTCAAAGACACAACCAAAGAGTTGGAGTCGATTTCACGCTTGAACGGCAGGCGGGCGGTTGCGCTGAGTATCGTGAAGCAGTCGAGCGCCAATACGGTGGATGTGGCGAAGCTGGTCAAGGCGAAGCTTGAGGAGTTGAAGGGCTTGCTGCCGGCAGGCGTCGGTTTGGTCATCGCTTCCGACACCTCGCCGTTCATTGTGGACTCAATCGATGACGTTAAGACCAATATCATTTATGGCAGCTTGCTGGCGGTGTTGGTGATATTTCTGTTCCTGGCGGACTACCGCCCGACACTGATTTCGGCGGTGGCTATTCCGACGTCGATTATTGCCACGTTCACGTTCATGAAGGCGCTCGGATTCACTTTGAACATAATGACGCTAATGGGGCTGTCGCTGGCTGTGGGACTATTGATCGACGATGCTATCGTGGTGATCGAGAACATCTATCGACACAAGACGATGGGGAAATCCACGTCCGTTGCCGCCAACGACGGTACTTCTGAGATCGGTTTGGCGGTATTGGCAACGACCTTCAGTCTCGTGGTGGTTTTTGTGCCGGTGTCGTTTATGCAGGGTATTGTTGGGCGCATTTTCTTCTCCTTCGGTATGACCGTGGCGTTCGCCGTGTTGGTTTCGCTGTTTGTGGCGTTCACATTGACACCGATGTTGTCGTCACGCTTTCTAAGGGAAGAGCATGCACATCACGTGGGGACGCGGAATCCCGTGTATATGGTGACCAACGCTTGGAACGATTTTTTTGACCGTCTTAACGTTTGGTACCAGTCGATTATTCGCGGCGCGCTGAATCACCGCGCGCTGACGGTCATCATCGCCGTGGTGGCGTTTTTCGGGAGTTTCTTTCTGGTGCCGCTGATCGGCACCGAATTCAGGCCACAATACGATCAGGGTGAGCTCTGGGTGTCGTTCAAGGCCGGGCCGGGAACGACACTGTTGGAGACAGCCAAACTCACGGAGGGAGTCGAGCGAATCGTCGGCAGCCACAAGGAAGTAAGCACGCAGTTTACGACTATCGGTTCGGGTTCTGATCCTGATAGTCGCGGGTCAATAGCCGTGAAGTTGGTTGACCGCTCAGAGCGAGACGTCAGCTCATTTCAGTTGATCGAGCAACTGCGCAAAGAGCTTTCCAGCTATGCGGGGTTGCGACTTGCGATCAGCGCCAGTGAATCGCACACAGGTGGAGCAGGTGGGGCTGTGGAAATCGCCGTATCAGGTGAGAACGAGCAGAAGCTGATGATTTTGGCCTCCGAGGTGGAGGATTCGGTACGAGCGACTCCCGGGGCTGTGGAAATAGACAATTCTCTGGGAGAAGGCAAGCCGGAACTGCAGCTTGAGCTTGATCGTGGGAAGATCTCTGATTTGGGGCTAAACGTTGCTCAGGTCTCTATGGCCGTACGCTATCTGGTGAACGGAGTAGTGCCGATGAAGTATCGCGAAGGCGATTATGAATCGGATGTGCGCTTGCGTCTTAAGGAATCTGATCGCAAGAATGTATCCGATCTCTCGCGCATTCTGATTCCTTCCTCGAAAAAAGTGGACGGCGCCGAAGGGTTCCAGGTGCCACTTAGTTATGTGGCAACATTCAGAGAAGCGAGTTCGGTTTCGGAAATCAACCGCTACGATCGTCAGAAAACGGTGAAAGTGTACGCCAACAACTTCAATCGTTTCGCCGGTGATGTGCGCTCGGACGCCATCGCCAAAGCTTCGAAAATCACCACACCTCTGGGGTATCGCATCTACGAAACCGGTGAGGCCGAGTATCAGGCGGAAGCATTCGTAGCCATTCTGAGCGCTTTGTTGCTTTCGGTGATTCTGATCTACATTGTGCTGGCTTCGGAGTTTGAGAGTTTCACCGATCCGCTGTCAATCATGCTGTCGCTGCCGATGTCGCTCTTGGGAGCATTTTTAGGGCTGTGGATATTCGGCAGCTCGCTGTCGATCATATCGATGATCGGTATCGTCATGCTGATGGGTCTGGTGACGAAGAACGCGATTCTGCTGGTCGATTTTGCCAAGCAATCCATACGAGGAGGAACTAACCGCACCGAGGCGCTGGTGAAAGCCGGCTCGATACGACTGCGACCGATTTTAATGACGACGTTGGCGATGATTTTCGGTATGCTGCCTCTGGCGCTGGGAATCGGTTCAGGCGCCGAGTTGCGCGCCGGTATCGCGCGCGCGGTAATCGGCGGGTTGACGACTTCAACTTTGCTGACCTTAATCGTCGTACCAGTCGTGTATACTTTGCTGGATGATCTGGTCAAGAAGTTGTTCGGTAAACGCGGGAAGGCCGTTGCAAACAACAGTACCGTTTGATAGAATTCCGGGCAGTAAACAACTCTTTCTCGACTATCTGTCGGGAGTAGCGTCGGAGTTCTATTCATATCCATTTATTAGTCAAGAATCCTTTACGTCGGTTCAGCAGAAGCTGAGCCGACGTTCTTTTGAGCGGGAGCGAACTGTTGCCGCTCTTTTGCGACAGAACCATCAGTTCGGCGCCGGTCCAAAGACAATCGAGAACATCAACAAGCTGCTCGATCCAACAACGACCGCCGTCTTCACCGGACAACAAGTGACAATCTTCGGCGGTCCACTATATGTCTTTTACAAGGCGGCTCTGGCGGTCCGACTGGCCGAAAGCAATTGCCGTCGCTTGCAGTCGCCGGTGGTGCCAATCTTTTGGCTGGCGGCCGATGATGCCGACTTCGACGAAGTCGCCAAGGTCATTGTTCCGGGCAAAGATGAGAATTTGCTGGAACTGGTCTACCAACCCAAACAGCATCCGGACGGCCAGGCAATGGGATCGGTTCGCTTTGATGACGCCATCCTCGCTCTGTTAGACCAATATGAACTGGCACTCCCTGATACCGAATTTCGCGGCGAACTGATGGCTCAGCTTCGGAAATGCTATCAGCCGGGCGAGTCAATTGTGACCGCCTTCGGCAAGTATCTCAGTTATCTATTCAAAGACACGGGGCTGATCTTCGTCGACCCCAGCGATGATGAATTCCGTCGTCTGGCACTGCCAGTTTTCCAGCGAGAACTAAAGCTCAGGGAGGAAGTCGCTCGCGCAATCGAGAAAGGTAACGCAGCTTTGGAGGCGAAGGGATACCATCTCCAGGTGACAAAGGCAGGTGAGTTTTCCAACCTCTTTTTCTGCGACGGCAAGCGCACTCGCATCGATTTTGCGGCCGGCGGATTTACGGTGGACGGCAAGTACGTCGACCAGTCTGCTCTGGAAGTGAAAGTTGCCGACGCTCCGTCGCTATTTGCGCCGAACGTGTTTTTGCGACCGATCGTCCAAAGTCACATTTTCCCGACGCTCATCTATTTCGCGGGTCCGGCGGAAGCAGCTTATTTTTCGCAAATGCGAGAGCTATTCGACCTATTCGACGAGGTGCCGCCGGTGATTTATCCGCGCTTCTCGGCGACAATAATCGAGCGTAATGTGGCGCGAATCATGGAAAAGTACCGTCGTACATTCGAAGATTTCCTTGGTGATGTGGGGAAACAAATCACTGAGGTCATGAAGCGCACATATCCCGCCGACTTTGACTCGATGTTTGCCGATTTGCGAGATAATGTCAGACAAAGATTGGGGGAGATTGCGCAAATGATTGATCCAAGCGATCATGGGCTTGTCACCAATGCGGCGCGCATTGCCGGTCGTATTGATGTTGAGATCAAGAGTCTTGAGGAGAAGGTGTTTCAGGCGCATAGGAAAAAGAACCAGACGGTGCGTGCGCAGTTGGAGCGTGTGGCGTTTCATCTACATCCAAC
>JAPLUP010000380.1 GCA_026397575.1 Candidatus Zixiibacteriota bacterium | reverse complement strand
CTCTTTTTGGCGTCATACATCGGCATCGTGGTCTTCGGTGTTCCCTTCACCGGCAATCTTTGGACGCTGGCTTTGTTCTCCACCTTCTTTCTGATGGCCGCGCTGTCGATCGGTTATCTTATCAGCGTTACACTGAAGTCGCAGCAAGCGGCCTATCAGATTTCTCTGTTGACGTCCTTCTTGCCCGGCTTCCTCCTGTCAGGATTTCTGTTCCCGATCAGTTCCATGCCGTTTGTGATCCAGGCAGTTAGTCTAATCGTTCCGGGTCGATATTTCATCTCAGCTTTGCGCGGACTCTTTCTCAAAGGTTCAACTCTCCAGCAACTACTTCCAGAGGCGCTGGCGCTGCTACTGTTCGGATCTGTTTTTGCGTCTCTGGCAATTATCAAATTCAGGAAGAAGATTCAATGAAGCTGCGACGCATTGTTACCATTCTGGTGAAAGAATTCCAGGAGCTTTTCCGCGACGGCAAGATGCGCGCAGTCGTCTTCTTTGCGCCCTTAATACAGATACTGATCTTCGGCTATGCGGCAACCTATGATATCAGGGAGATACCAACGGCAGTGCTTGATCGCAGTAACTCCACTTTGAGTCGGCGTCTCGTGAATCAACTGGAATCGTCCGGCTATTTCAAAATCCAGTTTCGCTTGCAGTCTCCCGCACAGATTGACACCTTGATGGCCAATGGTTCTGTCTGGTGCGCCGTTGACATTCCCGTTGATTTTGGTGAACAGATCGCCGGCGGAAACCAAGCTGCCCTCGGAGTGTCGATTGACGCTGTCAACTCCAACAGTGCGACAATCACGGCTGGATATTTGTCGGGCGTAATCGCCCGCCTCAATGACGAACTGATTCGGGAACGGGCGGCATTGCTGTCGGCGGCGCCGGTGCGTACCGCTACCGTAGAAAACCGCGTCCGCATCCTGTATAATCCGGACCTCGAGAGTCGCAACTTCAATGTACCGGCAATCATCGTTCAGATTCTCGTAGTCGTGACACTGCTGTTGACTTCGATGGCGATTGTCAAGGAAAAGGAATTTGGCACGATGGAACAGCTTGCGGTTACACCGATCAGATCGAGCGAGTTGATCATTGGCAAGGCCCTGCCTTACGCCTTCATCGGTATGGTCGATATCACACTCATCTGTACGGTCGCGGTATTCTATTTTAGGGTTCCGTTGCTGGGCAGTCTCACGCTCCTGTTTGCTACGTCACTCGCTTTCATGATGTCGACATTGGCGGTCGGACTGCTGATATCGATCGTATCGAAGACGCAACAGCAAGCGATGATGACCTCCTTCTTTTTCATGATGCCTGCAATTTTGCTGTCGGGATTCGCCTTCCCGATCGAAAACATGCCGGAGTCGATTCAATACTTCACCTATCTCAATCCGCTGCGCTATTTTGTCGTAATCATCCGCGCTATCTTTCTGAAAGGCGCCACGACGACTCAGCTTGTTGACCAGATCGTCCCCTTAGTCGCGCTCGGTGTAGGCACGCTGGCTCTGTCAGCGATTTGGTTCCGCAAACGGACGCGATAATCGTAGACCGGCGATCTGCTTTTCGAAATTCTGCCAACAGTGGACTGGTGCGATTGTTAGGCGTTTCAATTTGGTGCACCCGTGCAAATGCCCCGGGTGCAGAAAAACGGAATATTGTCAAGTCCCACATTTGCCGATATACGAGAAGACAGGCACAAGTAGCGCTTAAGAACAACGGGATAGACGGAGCAGAACCAATGGAGACCAACCCCATCGCTTCGACGTTGCCACAGCAGATCGCTGCGGACGGCAGCCCTGTTACGGCACGAGCAACTGCCTCCAAGTATGGAGCGGTGCGGATGGCTCGCTACCTGCTCCGCTCATTCGACGATTGCATTGATGTTTGCGAGACTATCAATCATCAGGTCCAAGAGAGGGTTGAACGCGATGACATTGAAGCAGTCTTTCGCGAAATCGAATGCTGGGCGATGGCCGTGCCAAACACGGTTTCGAACATTATCGTCGGCTTCGGGATTCCCAGCCTGATTCTCGAGGATCGGCAGACGACTACACATCCGATTCGACCTCTGCAACTCGACTTCAGCAAGAGCCCTGAGCCGGCCGTCAAGAGAACGCCCAAGGCATTAGTAATGGCGCATGATGTCAAGAGCTTCTTCGACCTGAACGCTTTTAATCATTACCTGCGGAATCCGGAGGGCCTGAAAGCTCAGGGTCTGGAATTGGCTACGATGAGAAAAACCATGAAAATGATGATCAAAAAGCGGGACGGCGTCAAAGCTAATTTTGCGCTGATTTTGACCTGTACCGTAGAGTCAGACGATCAGAAAAGCGCCGGTTAGTCGAGGGAAACGTCAAAGAGCAGCGCCTTACGGGAAATTGGCGTGGGTCGCGCCTGGCGCTGACCGACAGGTCTCCAGTTGGAAGCAACATGACAAACCACAAAGACAAGTTGCCTCGGATCATGACAGTCGACGACGAAGTCGAAGTGGCTACGGTCATTTGCGACTACTTCCGCGAAGAAGGCTACGAAATCACTGGCTATACTGACGCGCAAGCGGCTTTGATCGCTCTCGGCGACAGTACAGTGCTACCGGACGTGATTTTGGTCGATATCATGATGCCATCTGTAGATGGCTATGAGTTTAGCAGGCGTCTTCAGAATGAACCGCGACTAAGTAATATTCCCGTCATCTTTCTTACCGGCAAGGATCGCGGCGATGATGCACTCACCTTCTTGAAATCTGGTGGACAGCTTTATGTCAAGAAGCCGTTCCACCTTTCCGACCTCAAGAATCTTATACTGCTTTCTGCACAAGTCGGTTTCCAGACATAGCGTCACTCTCTTGCCCCGACTCTGACGATAGTTCAGTCGCAACTCCAAACTGACATGTGCAACTGGTCTTCAATGCCATAAAAAGAGCCTGGGAGCGCTTGCTCAAGTGAAACGATGTCGCGAGCGAATTTGTGCGCTAATGTATGGGAATGCTACATGTGTTGCTGGACGCGATTTAGAAGCAACGTCAGCGCCGAGAACCGATCGGACTCCTCGGGGTACGATGCCGTGCGGACCTCGAGCGGAGGTTCAAAAGGCAGACCAAGTCCACCCTTGAGATAGTCACGGACGAACATGTCGATTCTTTTTCGCACATTATCAACGTTGGCTTTTGACGTCTCCACCAGCAGGATTCCCAGCCGGTTCTTTTCGAACGTGGAAATTACATCAGACAGCCGCAGCGAATTGCGCAGGCCCGCCTCGATTTGACTGCACACAGTGTCCAGGTCGATCTTGAGTTGACCTTGGCGGTTAACCATTGCGCGGGCGAACTCACTCAGATCAACCATTATCAACGACAGGAACAGACAATACCGTTCCGCCCGGCTGATCTCCAGTTGTGTTCGCTCAAGGAATCGTTGATGCGACTCGGTACCTACTTCCATACTCCTGCTCGAATTTTTGTCCACAGTGCTTGCCAAAATCAGACCTCTTGAGATTTTAGTTCCTTACTATCCGGTCTGAAAACGAAGCAATAACAGTGCCACAATGACAGATGTGCGTTTGCGACCTCCTGTTAGACGCAACTCTTTGCCAGTCCGTTGACAGCGCGGCAGAGGATTCCATGGTAACCGGGAAACTGCCGAAATCGACTCAACAAATCCCAAGGACTGCAATTAGATTCATCTATCATGCAACAAGTTACTGCCATTGGCTAATTCACTACTTTATTTCGTTAAGCCGATATTCCTTGATCTTGTAAAGCAGCGAACGATATGAGATTTCCAGCATTTCTGCCGCACGGCGGCGATTCCAATTTGTCCGCTTTAGTACTTCCGAGATTAACTTTTTCTCCTCGTCCTCAATAGTCCTGGCAAGTCGCTGTTTCAGCGAATAGGAATCGGCAACCGCAACACTCGAATCAGACAATGGATGCGTCGCAGCTGCCGGGATAGCCTGATGATAAGACATTGCCACTCGGGGGGTTGGTTTGGGTGTCGTCGGCATTTCGCCTGCACTCTGAATCATGTCGAAAACGACACTCTCGTCTTGTCTGACAATCATCTGCTTCATCAGGTTCTCCAACTGCCTGACATTCCCCGGCCAGTGATGGCGAACCATGGCCGTCATGCAGTCTGGGCTGATCTTGCCAAAATCGCGTTTATATAGAGCATTATATTTCTGCAGAAAGTGATTGACCAACAACGGAATGTCTTCACTGCGCTCTCGTAATGGCGGCAGTTGAACCGTGATCTCGTTAAGGCGGTAAAACAGATCATCCCGGAATCCGCCGTCGAAGATGGCCCGCTCCAGATCGCGATTAGTAGCGCAGACAATCCGCACATCAACTTTGATGTTCGTGATTCCACCGACACGGATAAACTCGTGCTGTTCCAAAACCTGCAAGAGCTTGGCCTGCAGCTCAACCGACATATCCCCTATTTCATCGAGAAAAATCGTGCCTTTGTTGGCCGTCTCAAATCGTCCCGGCTTCGTCTTGTGCGCGCCAGTGAAAGCGCCCTTTTCGTAACCAAAGAGCTCGGCCTCCAGCAGTTCGCGCGGAATGGCAGCGCAATTAACTTTGATAAATGCATTGGCTCGCCGAGGGGACATCGAATGCAGCATACGGGCGACTATTTCCTTGCCGGTACCGGACTCGCCGCGAATCAACACCGATAGCTCGCTATCAGCCACTTGCTCAACAAGATTCTTGATCTCCTGCATCTTGAGCGAATCGCCGACAAAGCTTTCATACTGGCTTTTGGCTTGCAGTTCGACCTTGAGATCTCGGACTTCCTTCTCGAGTTGACGGCGCCTAAGCGCGTTCTGCAAGTGCAGCCCCACTTCCTTGACGTCGAACGGCTTGTTGATAAATTCGGTCGCTCCCAGTTTGATACAGTCGACTACGGTCTGCGTTTCGCCTTGTCCAGACAACATGATCACATCTGACAACAGGTCAGATTTTTTGATCTTCTTGAGCACTTC
>JAPLUP010000064.1 GCA_026397575.1 Candidatus Zixiibacteriota bacterium | reverse complement strand
CAATCCGTTGGAATTGGCACACGGTTATAATCGACTATTGACCGAGTTTGGTGTGACGCAGTTGGAACTGGCGGGGCAAATTGGCAAAGACCGATCATCAATTGCCAACACGCTGCGACTGCTGCAACTACCGGACGAGATCAAAGACAAGATCGCCCATGGCAAATTGCGTGAAGGGCATGCGCGGGCAATACTGGCGCTGCAATCCGAAAAGGAACAGCTTTTACTGGCGCGGCGGATACTGGAAGAGGATCTCTCGGTGCGCGCGATCGAAGAGATTATTTATGGTCCGATCAAGCGGCGTCGCGGCAAGAGTCTGAAAGTAAAATCACGTCCGGTGGAGATTGCTTCGGCGGAAAATGCTTTGAAGCAGAAACTGGGTACGGCGGTAACAATACAACGCGGACTCAAGCGGGGGAAGATCTCGATACAGTTTTATGGTGACGAGGATCTAACCCGCATTCTCGAGCTTCTGGGAGTCGTGATTTGATGTCGACCCACGGTGGTCACGTTACATTGATGATTATCTCCGACTCCGGCAGAAGTCCGGTGTCGATCAAATTCTCGAAGACGACCTTCAAGATCATTCTGGGTGTGCTGGGACTATTGGTCGTGGGGCTTCTGGTCGTGCTGGCGACCTACACAACGCTTCTCAATCATTCCATGGAGCGGGCGCGGTTGGTGACAGAGGTGGAGCAGCTTCGGCGCGTGACCAACAAGGTTGACCAATTGGAGCAAAATCTGGCAACGTACCGGGTGATGCTGAAGAAGATGACGGAGTTGGCCGGGATAGATTTGAATGCGGTAGGTATGTCGTCTCTGGACAGTCAGGTGGTGGGCAACTACCATACTCCGATGGAGCAGAATGCCAGCGTCGCACAAGATGCGCACGCACATCCGATTCCCAGTGGTTACCCGGTCAAAGGGTATATCTCGCGGTCGTTTAGACCCGAGGATGAAAACCCGCGGATGCGGCATTTAGGGATCGATCTGGCCGTCAGCAGCGGTACGCCGGTGATTGCTACGGCCGACGGCGTCGTGACCTATGCCGGTTGGGATTCGACCTTCGGTTGGAAGGTCGTTCTGTCACACGCGGACGATTTGGAAACGATGTATGGACACAACGACTCGCTTCTGGTGCAAGTCGGAGATGTCAAAAAGTTTGGCGAGACGATAGCGGTCTCGGGGAGCACCGGAGTTAGCACGGCGCCCCACGTGCATTATGAGATCAGAAGGGGTGGTGTACCAATCAATCCTGAAGATTATGTTGATAAGCGCAAATAGAGGAGACTTGACGATGGCAGAGAATCTTAGCACAATAATCGGCAAAGACAGTGCATTTACCGGCGAGATGGAGGTCAAGGGCACGCTGAGGATAGATGGCAGAATCAAGGGAAGAATTATCTGCGATGAAACGGTGTCGATTGGGGCGACTGGCGAAGTGGAGGCGGAAATTGACGCCAAGATGGTGATTGTCGCCGGCACAGTGGTTGGCAATATTCGCACGAGCGAGAAGATTGAAATGCAGGCGAAGGCGAAAGTGCTGGGGGATGTGTCGACGAAAAACATTGTCATTGAACAGGGTGCGATATTTCACGGCTCCTGTCAGATGAAAGGAGTAAAAGAGGGGGAGATAAAAGCCGATAAGATGATGGAGAAGAAGCCAACAGGCTGAGAAGCCCGACGGGTACGGCGGTTGTGGAAAAGTGTTGTCAGAATGTGGATATTCGGATAATCCGTTTATTGACAACACAATAAGACCTCAACTTAAGAGGTTGATTTAAGGGTTATCCACAACAGCTTGATCTTAGCGTGCTTAATCTTTCAGAAAGAGGCGGGATTTTGGGCGCTTTTTTCCTACTTGGCGGCACGGTGTTGTTCCTCGCAGGACTGGGATGTTTGATCTTAGTCTTCGCTTCGGTGGCCGGACGACTATCAACATCCGTGAGTTCGTCGGTCTACTTTCGTAACAAAGGTTCCTATCGTGACGCCATCCTCGCCGGAGCAGGTATCGCGCTGATTATCAGTTCGCAAGGTTTCTACTGGTTTTGCACGGAGATCGAAAAGTTTACACCGTTTGACGAGTCGATTCCGGAGGTGCGAATCGGGTTCCTTTTTGAAGAGTTTCGCACGCCGCGCATGATAGTGCAGTCGACTGATCAGAATTTGCAGTTCGGCGCGCAAATGGTGCCGCTGGAAGGGGACAGCGCCATGATCGGTGTGGAGACGCTGACGTGGGGACGGTTTGGGCGGATGTTAGGATTAAAAGACTGCTACCATGTCAATGGCATCTACTACAGAGATACAGGCACTATGAGCACGCCAACCGGGTATCAAATTCCAGACTATGCATTAAACGGAGGACCTTCCGGATTTATGTCGGTCACTGGCCTGTTAAGCAGAATAGTGCCGGGGGATTTGAAATTCCTGATGTCGGAGCCGTTTGTAACGACTGCTAAGGCAGAGTATTTTCTTCAGGTAAGTCCTACCACAATCTATTCCAGCCGCATGGTTGACAATAAGCCGGTGGCAAGTTATTCTAAGTAGCTGAATTCAGACCCATCGCTTTTGGTGGGTGAGTTGCTCTTGCTGTCTCCTGGATTCCCGCCTTCGCGGGAATGACCGGGTGCAGCGAAAGCGAGCCATTGCGGCCATCGTAGTGCCGTGAAAGTGAAAACAATTGCGGCCGACGCTGCGTTAATCGGTATAAATTCATTATTTGGCTTACTGACCCTCGGAGGATTTGATGACGGAGAATAT
The DNA here is from genome assembly GCA_026397575.1 of Candidatus Zixiibacteriota bacterium. Classification (GTDB taxonomy): domain Bacteria; phylum Zixibacteria; class MSB-5A5; order CAIYYT01; family CAIYYT01; genus CAIYYT01. Next base: position 382 of record JAPLUP010000064.1, on the reverse strand, counting down.
GAAGGATGCTGCCGATCTGCAGGCGGTGGAACAACTCAAAGAAGCGCGCAGCCGGATAAAAGCGGAGATCGCCAAGGTGATTATCGGGCAGGATCAGGTGATCGAGGAGTTGCTGATCGCCCTGCTATCGAACGGTCATTGTTTGCTGGTCGGGGTGCCCGGATTGGCCAAGACGCTTTTGATATCGACGCTGGCGCGGGTGCTTGACCTGAAATTCTCCCGCATCCAGTTTACGCCCGATTTGATGCCGTCGGATATTACCGGCACTGAGATTCTGGAAGAAAACAAGTCGACCGGACAGCGTGATTTCAAGTTTGTCAGAGGACCGGTATTTGCGAATATCGTGCTGGCGGATGAAATCAACCGGACACCCCCCAAGACG
>JAPLUP010000556.1 GCA_026397575.1 Candidatus Zixiibacteriota bacterium | reverse complement strand
ACCCGCAGCCTGATAGCCGCTCACTAACGTCTTGATCTTGTCACCAAGAATGTTGTAGATCGCCAATTCAACGTGACCGCTCTGGCCGACAACGTAGTCGATCGCGGTCTCAGGGTTGAACGGGTTCGGGTAGTTCTGGTTCAGCGTGAAGGACGTCGGCAGATTGCCGTTGTTCTTGCCCGCTGTTGTCAGCTCGTTGATGCGAATGCGATCGCCGTTCCCGGTCCAGGTAACCGTCTGCTCGGCAACTTCGCCATCGACCTTCAGCGTAATGGCGCTGCCGGCCGACTTGCCAACCGCATCACCGCTCAAAGTCTCGGCGCCGTAAACCGGCATAAATCCGAACCTACCGGCACTACGAACCACACTCTCACCAATCAACGCACCGGAGGCATCGTAGGCCTCGATCACAGAACCAACCGGAAGAGTCTCTCCGTTCAGCTTGACATTGAAGCCGTACAGGTTGACCCAAGTGTTGGACTGCGACGTACGCGGCGTGAAGTCTGACTTGTGAATCGAAGGCGTAGTCTTCGCAAGGGTCGGACCCGGGTAAACCAGCGTCGCGGAGCCCGTGGTCTTGATCCAATAGCCAAAGTCACGCTTCATCTCATCGAGATTGTTAAACTGCGAATAGACTGGATCGTAGGTTAAAGCGCCCTGATCGTAACCTAAGACAACCACAACCTTATCAAAGATGGAATCCAGAGCCACTGGGACGGTGAACGGAACTGTTGGCAGATAGCTGACCAGATTCCAGTTCTGTTCCAGCTCGATCGGAGTCGAAGCAGCCACCATCGAACCATCCACGCACAGCGTATCTTCGGCGTTCATGCGGAACCAGAAACCATGATAGTGGTCGGCATACAACAGGGTCGAGAATTCCGGCAGCTTCGGATCGTAGGTTTGCGCACCCAGTTCGAAGCTCAAGATCACGTCTACATTGTCCATCACGTCCTTCGCCAGGATCATAATGTTGTCATTCGGCGTGTCGATGTTCCACGAGACCAGGTTCCAACCCTGCTTCAGGATCAGGCAATGAGTCGGCGGAACCGGCGTGACATCGAAGCAAGCTTCGTAACGGTCGCCATTCGTGCCCCAGTAAAGCGGATCGTTTGCCATGGTGGCAACGTAGCCATCCACCTTGACCGTGATCAAGTCATCCGGAACGCAACCTTCGTCCACGCTCGGCGTGTACGGATCATCGCGGTATACCGGCATAAAGCCGTAAGTACCGGCTTGGGACACTATCCATTGACCGCAAAGAACACCCTGCGGGTCGTAGGCTTCAATCACGCTGCCCGGGAGCACCGGAGTACCGTTGAATAAAGCATTAAGATCACAGTAGAGATTGACCCACTCGTTAGTCGGAGTAACAGTGCCCGCAATCGGCTTCAGCATCAGCACCAAATCGGTAGAGGGGAATGTCGCCTCAGCATAGTCAGGATAGTAACCCGGTTTGTATGCACGCACCGAAAACACACTGTTCTTGACGTCGGTGCAGAATTCATAGTAGCCACCCGAACCGGAAGTTGTCGTGGCAATCGGATTTCCGCTCGGTGGGTAACCACTGTAAAGTTCAACTGTCGCACCCACGATCGGGTCATGATTGGTATCCGTTATCGTGCCGCTAATGCAGAACGTCGGCGCGCACTCGACCATAATCGAGCCGGCAGCGAACTGCGGATAGATCACTTGAGCCAGCGAATCGACGAACAACACCTCTCCGCCTGGAGCGATATACTGGCTGTCAATTGCCACCGTCACCGGACAGTTCGAACCGGCTGTGAACCACATGGTAGCCCATAGGCCACTACCCGGCATTAGGAACGGCTCCGGTGGTAATGTCGCCATGCCCAGAAGGAGCGTCTTGTCAGCGGCATTGATGGTCGCAAACTTGAAATTGACATAATCGATTCGCGAACCTACGTGAGTCACCGAGTCGAGTGTTACGTCGCTGGAATTCCAATGCAGTCCGACCGACATTCCGCCGAGCGGTTCGTTGTTATTGAAGTAGACAGGTACCCCAACCGTACCTCCGGCATACACGTTAGCGTCCGCAACGCGGATCGAGTCGGCCGACGGCGGTTTCGGAGTCACGGTCAGGTTAATAGTGACCTCCGCTCCCGGAGGAGTCTTCTTCTCGTCCGTCACGAACGTCACATGAGCAACGTAGGTGTTCGGAGCCAGAGCCGCGGTGGTGTACTTGAGGTACAACTGCGAACCCGGTGTTTCACCGGCATTCACTGACCCCTGATTAGGATCCGGAGTCACCCAATCTTGATCGGACGAAGCCAACCAAAACAGATTGCCGCAAGGAGCACCGTTCGTAACGAAGAGGGAATCATTAGGCAGATTCTGTCCGGCTTCAACTTGAACGTTAAACACTTGCTGGCTGACAACCGGAATCGGAGTCTCGGTGCACGGGTTGACGATGAGCCAGACCTTCGTGCTGTGCGGACCAGCCTTCGTCGCCGCTTCCGTCGCAGTGATTGTCAGTTCATACGCACCAGCCGGAGTGCTGACGCTGGTATGACCGCCAAGCGTTGTCGAATTCGGGACAGTGATCGGACTCATGCCAAAATTCAGAACCACACCTGTCGGAAGAGTGCTCACCGAGAGGTTCACCGAACCGCTATAGCCGTCAATGGCAGTCAGATTCAGGGAGTAAATGATTGAGTCGGGAATACCGGCGGTCGTGATAATCGTATCCGGCGGAGTAACATCAATCGCAAAGTCCTGATTGAGTCCTACCTTCACCTCGACGGTGAACTGGCAGGAATCCTTCAGGCCATGAGCATCAGTAGCGACGATGTTCACGGTCGTGACCCTAAGTCCGAACAGCGAACCCGAAGCTGGAGTCGCGACGTACGTCACGCCTGGGCAGTTGTCGGTTACGGTCGGAGTGAACTCCACGATCTTAGCTGTGTCCCCAAGATTCACAGTGGTGACGATATTGGCCGGGCAAGTAACCTTCGGCTTTTCGTTGTCGGCGATCGTGACGTCGAAGTAACACGTGTCCTTCAAGCCGGCAGCGTCGGTAGCAATAACTTTCACCTGAGTGGGGCCTATCGCGAAGAGTGAGCCGGACGGCGGGGTAGCGGCCACGGTGGCACCCGGACATTGGTCAGTCGCAGAGACGGAGAAGTTCACTACCGCACCACAAAGACCGGCGTCATTGTCCTTCGCGATATTGCCGGGGCACGAAGCAACCGGCTTCTGAGTGTCATTAACCGTTACGGTAAATGAACAACTGTCCTTGTTGCCGGCAGCATCGGTCGCAATTGACTTGACAGCTGTGAGCCCAATTGGGAAGAACGAACCGGAAGGAGGAACGGCGACAACCGTCACACCCGGGCAGTTGTCAGCGGCA
>JAPLUP010000111.1 GCA_026397575.1 Candidatus Zixiibacteriota bacterium | reverse complement strand
GAGAAAACTGACGTTCTGGAATCGTGTCGTCAAGAACTGAGCCAGAACCTCCCAGTTACCATAATGGCCGGTGACAAGAAGGAGCGGTCTCCCCTGCTCGTGCTGTTGCTGCAAATGCGCCAACTGTAATTCTGTCTGCGCGTCGACACCCACAGTGGCAACGGCGCGAGCAAGATTGATCTCTTCGATGGCGCTGGCGGCGAGATTGCGATAAACCTGTCGCACGATTCGCTTCCTCTCGGACTCAGTGAGAAGCGGAAAAGCAGCGCGAAGATTTTCCACGGCGATCTTCACACGGCGCGGCGTGACTAGATAGGAAATGTCTCCAAACAAACCGGCAAGTTTCAATCGCCAGCCCGGTGGCAACAGGCGGAGCAGCGCATAGAAAATGAGTACGGCAACGTACTCAGCGGCGTGACGAAAAGTCTTCCGAGTCTTCGCTGTCGGTCGGGTTTTTCCAAGGTTCATCATCGGATCCGGTGTAGTCGAAGTCGGTGCTCTCGTACTTCTCCTCTTCCCTCCAGCGGTCAAGTGCGTCTTTCTTGCGCTTTCGCACCATAAGATATCCGATAACCACGACGACAGCAAGGATGATCCAAAAACCCATAGTGTCTGACAATATAGTGAAGATGGTGTAGTTGTTTGCAAGAAACTGTCGATAGTCCAACTCGAAATCCCAGAAAGAGACTCCCAGGGCGATGCGGAAAGCGTCGGCAACCTGCTTGCCGTCGGCGAAGGCATCAAGCAGATCGAGGAAGCCGAGTTCGCCAAAGCGCTGGTAGATGTAGAACACCACGAGGTAACTCTGCGAGTAAGCGAGATTAGCCTGCGCCTGATGGAAGCTGTTGACGTCATCGATTTTCTGCAGCGGCAGAAGTGATCGTGTGATCTGCGCCGCCGCGACGGTGGTGATATTGGTGAAAGTCCATTCCCCGGCAAACCATGAAGCAAAGCCTTCATCAATAAAGCGCGGCACGTATTGGCCATTAACGCGATTATGCAGCGCTATGTGCGCCAGTTCGTGTTCGAGCAGGTCGGACAGCGAACCAGGATACTGATTCATCATTGGCCGACGCAACAAGATCAGATCGCGTGCCGGTACCGCAGCGCCGGCGCCCCAATCGGGTATCCTGCCGCCTGCCAGCGAGTCGAACTGCTGCTGGGTCTCGACGATAGCGACGGTGAGTGTGTCGGGAAGTTTGACGTCAAGCAACTTCGTCAAACGCAGTGAGGCGACGTCGAGGATCAAACGCATCTGATCGTTCTGACGCGGGTTGCCGTTGACAAAGCGAAAACGGGAGGCGTTCGCGATTGCGGAGAGACCAATAACGGCAATCAGAATGGCAAGCAGGACCCGTTTCACTTGTCCAATATACGCAGGCAAAACGGAAGATGCCAAGGCCGAGATTGTTGCGTCGCGCCGGAGCTGTGCATCGGAGTTCTTCGCAATGACGAGAGAAGTGCCCCGCCTAAGGCTGTCATTCGGCGGGATGGACGGTGCGTGGCAGCGGAAGATCGACAGCCCGGCCGTCGAGGCGTACCATGCGTCCGGGTGTACCGACCACTGTGGCGTTGTCAGGCACATCGCACATATAGATGAAGGTGTTGGCGCCGATGTAAACGTTGTTGCCGATATTGACCGGCCCCAGGATAATTGCACCGGTGCCGACCAGTACATTGTTGCCCAGAGTCGGGTGTCGCTTGCCCGCGTGTTTGCCGGTACCACCCAGCGTCACATTGTGGAAGAGCACACAGTTTTCTCCGATCTGGGTAGTCTCGCCGACAACCAGACCCATGCCGTGATCGATGAACAATCCCTTGCCCAAAGTTGCGCCCGGATGGATTTCGATGCCGGTGAAAAAGCGTGTCAGTTGCGAAATCAGGCGGGCGATAAA
>JAPLUP010000201.1 GCA_026397575.1 Candidatus Zixiibacteriota bacterium | reverse complement strand
TAGTGATTGGTGGCGGCCATGCCGGCATCGAAGCCGCCGCAGCTTCAGCCCGTATGGGGCTTGCGACTGCCCTTATCAGTGGCGAGCTCGCGAAAATCGGTGAGATGTCCTGCAATCCGGCCATAGGTGGGGTCGGCAAAGGGCAGCTTGTCCGCGAGATCGACGCGCTCGGCGGCGTCATGGGCTACATCACTGACAACACTGGCATCCATTTTCGCACCTTGAATAAGAGCAAAGGTCCCGCAGTCTGGTCTTCACGCGCTCAAGCAGACCGCAAGCTTTACCGCGAATTCTCCCAGCACCTGCTGTCAAGGATCGCAAACCTGTCTCTAATCGCAGGAATGGTAAAGGAAATCAGGGCTTTGGACGGTAGGTTCGATCATCTCATCCTAATGGATGGCACGACTGTAGCCTCGTCAGCATGTGTACTGGCTTCCGGCACTTTTCTTAATGGCCAGATCCATATTGGCGAAAAGCAGACACCTGCTGGTCGCGTGGGGGAATCACCGTCGCTTTATCTTTCCGAATCGCTGCAGAAACTCGGTTTTCAGGTTGGCCGTCTTAAGACTGGCACCCCGCCGCGTCTGGATGGTAGCACAATCGACTTCGACAGCCTGGAAAAACAGCCGGGGGATGATGATTTCAAACCATTTTCTCTGCTGACGAACAATCGCGTGACGAACAGGGCCTTCTGCTATGTAACATACACGTCGAAACTAACGCAGGAGATTGTTGAGAAGAACCTGCATCGCTCGGCGATGTTTTACGGAAACATCAAAGGCATCGGTCCGCGCTACTGCCCATCTATAGAAGACAAGATCCACCGCTTCCGGGACAAGGATCGCCATCAATTGTTCTTGGAACCAGAGGGTCTGGAAACGAATGAAATTTATATTAACGGGCTGTCGACTTCGCTGCCGGAAGACGTGCAACTTGATGTTTTGCACTCGATTGCCGGACTAGAACATGTAGTCATGAATCGCCCAGGTTATGCTATCGAGTACGACTTCTTCCCGGCTTTCCAGATCAAGCCGTCGCTGGAAACACGGCTGGTTGAGCATCTCTATTTTGCTGGCCAGATCAACGGAACGTCTGGTTATGAAGAAGCTGCTGCGCAGGGTTTGATGGCGGGGATCAATGCGGCGCTAAAGCTCAAAGGTCATGAGCCGTTTTATCTTGATCGATCACAAGCTTACATCGGAGTGATGATCGATGACCTCGTCACGAAGGTCCCGACCGAGCCGTACCGGATGTTTACTTCGCGCGCCGAATACCGTCTGGCGCTTCGCGAGGACAATGCCGCCGACCGGCTAATCAAATACGGCAAGCAATTTGGTCTGATCAATGATGATATCTACAGCACCTATCTGGCTAAACGGCAGATGATTAACGCTGAGAAACATCGTCTTGGTCGCACGATGGTTCTGATCTCTCAAATCGACAGTAACGCAGTCAACGGGGATAAGTGTTCTCTGGGACTATTATTGAAGCGTCCCGCCATCCGGTACCAAAATCTGCGAGTAGCAGACGAGGTTTGTCGGGAGTTTCCCGCTGACTGTGCTGAGCAGGTGGAAATCGAGATCAAATATGAGGGTTACCTAGACAAACAGCAACGAGAAATTGACCGTTTCAAGCAGCTTGAGTCGAAAGTTATCCCCGATGATTTTGACGTGCGCAAGGTTAATGGCCTGAAGACTGAAGCGGTTGGCGTATTATATCGATTTAGACCCGTAAATCTGGGGCAAGCATCGCGATTGGCGGGTGTGACATTTGCTGATATTACCGTGCTAATGATACACTTAAAGAGACATACCAATGGCTCTGTTTCACGTGAAACACAATTTCGGTTGATTCAAATCAGCGGAAGATCGAATTCCAGCGCGAATCGGCGCGTATATTGGGACTAGGGCAATGCGTTTTCTATGCGGCCAGAGTCGAGACCATAGCGGAGCTTGACGCTGATTTCTGCATTGCGAAGGCGCTGGGAAGTGTGGAGCTGATTTGCGAACTGACAGCGCGGCATTTGAAAGCGTCCGGGAAGCTTGTGCTACCACGGTCCGCGAAGGAAGTCATCGATGCAATCGCGGTGGAAGCGCTCGGATTTGTGGTAGTATGCGACACAGAGTATGAAACGGCCGGGCGGATGGCAAAGTTGCTGGTGCTGCAAAAGAAGTGAAAATGACACTGGGGCAGTTGTTATTGGGCAAAAAAGATTGCGGTGGAGCGAGTTTTTTCTTGCTGACAGCCGGCGTTTGTGTTTACTATCCGTTCCAAGTTTGTAGAGCGTGTTAGGAGGTCAAAGCTGGCTAAGGTCTTAACGATAGCGAATCAGAAAGGTGGTGTTGGCAAGACTACCACAGCGATCAATTTAGCCGCCTGTATTGCTATTGCCGAGAAGTCAACATTACTCATAGACTTGGACCCGCAGTCGAATGCAACCTCGGGCATGGGCTTTGACAAGCGCTCTCTGCCATCAACAGCATACGATCTGTTGCTTGATTCGCGACCGGTGATAGAGCTGATTGCCAAGACTAATATCAAGCATCTGGACATGATTCCGGCAAACATCAATTTGGTGGAAGCCGAGTTGCAGTTGGTGGAACGGGTAGGCCGTGAGACGGTGTTACGCGATCGATTGGCACAGGTGCGGGACTACTATGACTATATCATCATTGATTGTCCACCATCATTGGGCTTGCTCACGCTAAACGGTCTGGTTGCTGGGGATATGCTCTTGATTCCGGTGCAGGCGGAGTATTATGCGCTCGAAGGTTTGGGGCAGTTGATGAAGACGGTGGAGATGGTGCAGCACGGACTTAATCCGGCGCTTGCGATCGGCGGAATTCTGATCACGATGTACGATCCGCGGTTAAATCTGGCGCGTCAGGTGGTCGAGGAGGCCCGCAGCTATTTCAAAGACAAGGTGTTCAAGACGATTATCAGTCGCAATGTCCGTCTCGGTGAGGCGCCATCGCACGGCAAGCCAATCATCCTGTACGACATTGGATCATCCGGCGCGGAGAACTACATATCTCTGACGGAGGAGGTATTAAGACTATGAAGAAGATGGCGCTTGGTAGAGGGCTTTCGGCACTGATTCCGACCGCTCCCGAAGAGAGAGCGGGGAAGAATTTCATTATGCTTAATCTTGATGAAATTGTCCCTAATGCCAATCAACCCCGCAAGTTTTTCGAAGAGGA
>JAPLUP010000085.1 GCA_026397575.1 Candidatus Zixiibacteriota bacterium | reverse complement strand
CGGGTCGCTGCCTTGAAACAGATCACTTCCCCAGACGAAGTACTCTTCCGGTTTATCCGGCGCCTTTGAGTAGGTCCGCAGCTTCAGTTCCATGCAAACACCGGGCGCCATACCTGGAAACGACATGACCTTCTGCATGATATTGGAATAGATCGCAGCATTGGCCCGGTCGCCAGGCGTCAGGTCGTTGATCGCCGTGGCTTCCACCGGCAGCACACTACCATCCTTCAAGTAGGTTACTGCCTTGATCACAACCATGCTGTCCGAGTCCTTATTATAACGCCTCTTGACATGTCCGTACTGGTCTTTGCCTCGATCTTGAAGGATTTTCACGACAAGGTGCTCGTCCGTCACGGCGCTGTGATCGGGGTTGACCTTAGTGATCCGCTGGCTAAGCAGGACAATACCCGCCGCTTGGGGGAATTTCTCCTCTGTTGGCGCGTTCTTCACTATGGCGGCGACATCGTCGTCCGTATACAGACGCACGGCCATGGCGGAGTTAGCCGACAACAGAGCCAGCGCAAATACTACGATTATTGATACCAATTTCTTCATGATTGACTCACCCTGTGAAAAATCCCTGTGTCTAATTCTGCGCGTCCTTGAGCATAATGATCTCGCCGCGTTGCGCTTTGGATGACGCCAACAGCACTTGCTTCAGTTGCGCATATTCCTCAGGCGACATTTGCTTGGCATCGATCAGTAACCTCTTCTCGTATTTGATTTGCGTGCCTCCGCCGGCAAGCTCCTGAGAGGAAGTTGTGTTGTAGATCATCTTGTATTCGATCGGCCCGAGCTTCTTAGACACCGGATCCGGAACCGACTTGATCTGCAAACCGGCGGGCAGGTTAATAGTCTCTTCTTCATCAGCACCGAAACTAAATCCGAGCACCCAAGGGTACTTGCGTTCAGGCAGGGATGCTGATGCCAGCATAAACTTGGAAATAATCTCGAAGAACCCCAGTGATACCGGGCTTTTCATCAGCACGAACTTGCCGGCTTCCGTCGGATACTTGTCAATCTGATAGGCTAGTTTGATCTCAAAGGGTTTGTGCAAATCATCGGCATCGCTGAAGTCAAATGATGTCAAACGCGTACCGGGGTACATCTCTGACAGCAGATAACTCCAGACTTGCTTGACCTGCGCCGGCGGCATTGCTTTTGCCCAACTGCGCAGCGCCAGATCATAAATGCCTTTGGTCGAAATCGCCACGTCCGAAGTGTATAATCCCGCCTCGGTAAGATTTGATGTCGCCTTGATCGTTCCCATGTTTTGTTCCGCCGGTGAATGCGGAGTATCGGCGAGAGTGTTTCCTTTCTTGGTACAGAGCAGCACTTGCTGTTCCATTTCCACTGCCGGCAACCAGTCGGTTGAATTCTTGATCGTCGGATCCGCATACCTATAGGTACCGTCGTCGTTTTTGATAGCCACAATCGCATGATTAAACGCCAACACCGGCATTTCCTTAGGCACATTGTAGCCGAAGCCCGTTAGTACGATTTCTGATTCGATCTTGGCTTCTCGCAGCATTGCGACCATCAGCGCCGCCACATCCCGGCAAACACCATACTTGGTCTCGTAGGTCTCGGTAACCGGCTTCGGTTCAAAACCTTTCTTTTTGCCGGTACCCAAACCCATGTAGCGGACTTTCTGGGCTACAAAACGATAAATTGCATCGATTTTTTCGTCCTTCGTCTGCTTGC
>JAPLUP010000033.1 GCA_026397575.1 Candidatus Zixiibacteriota bacterium | reverse complement strand
ATCCCCGACGGCCAATTCCGCACGGTCATAGACATCGAAAGAGAGCCGAGCATAGAACGGGTCTCGAAAGAGGTCATAACCAAAGATGCCATCGACCATGTACAGCAGTGCACCCCGGCAGGCAATTCGCAGTGCGCCATTGTTACCGTGGTTTATGAGAAGCGGATTTACCGATTTGATCCTCCCGCGCACTTCGATTCGCTTGCCGGACACTTCCCGCACCCACTCCTCGAATTCCGCAAAATCCTTCCGGAAGCGATCATACTCTGCCGATTCGGCCTTGAGTTCCGGAGAATAAGCCAGCTTCAGATCATAGAAGTAAGGGCAGGAGAAACAGTCCTTGCCGACATGCTTTTTGTCGCGAGGGCATTTGTGGCCGTCATCAAATTTGCGGCATTTCCAAGCGAATGACACGCAGCCATTAGGATAGCACTCCTTGTACTTGACCACATGCCACACCGATGTTCCGGATTCATGATGCTTATGGAGCCGGTGAGGGCAGAAGAAGAGGTCAGAGACCTTATAGAGATTGCGCCAAGACTGCTGCATCGCGCTGAATATACGACCTATCCGAATGATACTGAAGGGGATTGTCCGACTGGTGTGGGATGATTCCCACAATTCCGCGCGCTCCATCGGCCATTTGGGCCTGTTTCACTTCGCATCACCAACATTATCCTCTTGCCAGGCAACGCCCTATCCCGCCCCAAAATGTTTGCCCGTACTTGGCAGACAGTCTGCAAGAACAAGCCCCAGAAGCATGAAGCAGGAGGGAACTGCGATGAAGGTGAAATTTACGCTGACGATGGATGACCTGACGGTTGACGACGATCACTACGACTCCGTGGTGATCGATTGGATTTCCGAAGTCCAGCAGGAGGAAGTGCTGGAGATGTCACAGAGGTGGATTACATCGCAAAACTTCCTTACGCGCAGGATGATCGGTTTGCAGCGGGTCGGGGAATCTTCGCTGACTATTGAACCGATCGACGAAAACATCACGACCTGAGAGGAAGCGCAATGCTGATGGGGTGGAAAACGCTAGAGGTGGGGCTGCAATCCTTGACAGGGGGATTGACCGAGAAGGTTGTCAGCGTCCATGGCGAACTGGTCGCCGGATTGGGCATGACCGGCGCGCTGGCGCTGTACCTGACACTCGGAATCCTGACTGTGTTAGCGTTGTGGCGCATGGTCAAGTTGTCGTTCGATGTCATCCGCTGCGTGGTTATACCGGCTCTGGCAGTGGCATTCGTCGGCGCTTGGCTGATGCCATTTTCGTTCTATCACATCCTACCGGTCACGGCAGCTCTTTTTTCGGGAATACTCTTGCTCAAGGGATAACGCGGTCGGCTGACCGACCGAGGCAGATAGCTTTTTGGCAGAAATCATGGGGTGGAACTATGCGACCGTGGCGAAGAAACAGAAAAACACATTGCCCGCTCTGCGGCAGCCGGTTGATCAAAGACGCCGGCAAGTTGAATTGCCCGACCTGCAGAATCGTGCTGGTCGGTGACAGTTGTCGGTTTATTGACGTACCGCAGTTCATCCTCGGCAGGAACGACACCAAGAGCAAGTGAGCGATCATGCTAACGAATGCGGAACGATGCCATATTTGCGGGAAGACCATGCGAGAATTCAAAGGGGTCT
>JAPLUP010000628.1 GCA_026397575.1 Candidatus Zixiibacteriota bacterium | reverse complement strand
GCCGTGCTGAAATAGTCCCCCGCAATCAGGTTCCCATTGTAGACGGTCAGGGACCTGACAGAGCCATTCATCCCCGATCCCAGCGCTGACCAGCCGGTACCGTCCCAGGAGGCGATACTATTGGCGCTTGTCCCCCCCGCCGTGGTGAACCAGCCCCCCGCGATCAGGTTCCCATTGTATACGGTCAGGGCATAGACATAAGAGAAATTCATCCCCGATCCCAGCGGTGACCAGGCCGTACCGTCCCAGGAGGCGATACCATTGGCGCTTGTCCCGCCCGCCGTGGTGAACCCGCCCCCCGCGATCAGGTTCCCATTGTACACGGTCAGGGCAAAGACAAAAGAGCTATTCATCCCCGAACCCAGCGGAGACCAGGCCGTACCGTCCCAGGAGGCGATGTAGTTTGCAATAACGCATCCAGCTACTTGAAAACCGCCGCCTACCACGAGCAAGCCATTGTAGACAACCGCGGCAGACACAGTCCCACCAACTCCCTGGACGCAGGGTGAGATGCTGTTGTTCCAATAAATGTCATCGGGGCTATCGGTTGGCGAAGCAGGAGAAGCTGGGCGAAACATTGGTTGACCAGAGGATGTGTCAAATGCGGACGTGAAACCCTTCATATCCAAGGATCCCTGATAACCCGACCGTCGTGCGGCTTCCAAATCAAAGCGTCCGTCCGGTGTAAGAAACTCGCCAAGACTTCGCGCCGAATCCAACGCGTTTGGCATTGTCTGAGCCAAGCGGCTCTTGACGTTGCCGCTTGGCAAATCACTTGCGAAAGCTGCAAGTGTCAGCATTGCGACAAGCAACGCCATTAGCGCCATTGTTGATGCGATTTTGCGTATCATGTCGACCTCCCAAAGGTGCATCGGTAAGACGATTGGGTAATATTTTCAGGCATCAAGATAGCGATTCGGGTCGGCTTTGTCAAGACAATCTACGCTATAAGGATAAAATGAGGGGGGATAATGTCTGGTCTACCCTGAACTCGACAAGCCAAGTTCGGTGGGATTACTCCCCTTCATTCCAGAGCTTCCGCAAAATCGCCAGATTCTTCTTGTCGGCTTCGTATTCTTCCCCGTCTTTCGGCGTTTCGAGCAGCTTGGGGATGCTGTCCAAGCGTGCGTCCTGCATGATGAACTTGAAGGCGTCCTTACCGATCTCCCCTTGGCCGATATGCGTGTGGCGGTCAACGCGTGAGCCAAGACCTTTGATCGAATCATTCAAGTGGATCACCTTCAAGTACTTCAGTCCGATAACTTTCTTGAACGCGGCGATGGTGGCCTCGTAGGCATCCTTGGTGCGGATATCATAACCGGCAGCGAATATATGGCAGGTGTCAACACAGACGCTGACGCGGTTCTTGTCTGCAATGCCGTCAATCATCTCTGCGATTTGTTCAAACTTGAATCCCAGATGCGCCCCCTGTCCGGCTGTACACTCCAGTGCGACTCTGGTTTTGGCATCCGGAGTCTTGTCGATGCAGTGATTGAGCGAGTTGATGATTTTCTTCATTCCATATTCTTCCCCCTGATTCAGCGGCGAACCCGGGTGCAAAACGAGGTCGGCTATCTTGAGCTTGTCGGCGCGTTCGATCTCGTCGATCAGTCCGGCGAGCGACTTTTGATAGACATCCTCGTTTGGCGAGCCAAGGTTGATCAAGTATGCCGTATGCGCCACAACGGGGTTGATGCCCGACTCCTTCTGCGCGCTCAGGAATTTCTCGATTTCATCATCGGTCAGCGGCTTGGCTCGCCACTGGTTGTTGTTCTTGGTGAAGATCTGTATTGAAGTACAACCAGTGTTTACGCCATGCTCGATGGCGTTGAAGGCGCCGCCGGAGATCGACATGTGCGCGCCGAGGAGGAGTTTTTTTTCATGTTTTGCCATTCAAATACTCACAAATGGGTGTGTCGCAGCCGCGACGGTCTTGATCTATTTCTTCGGCGTCGGGTCTTTCAAGTCTTCTTTGATGCCCGCAAGGCGCTTGGCGATTTCGACTGACTTTTCTAACTCGGACGACAGTCGAATAAGCATCTTCGCGCCGTCCGGCGATCCCCCGCCGTGCATACACCCGGGAACACCGGCGCCGACTGTCGACCATTCGACCAGTCGTGCCGCTCGGGCGCGTGTCTCTGCCGGAACTGCCGCTTTCAGATACTTCTGAATTAGATGTCCGTACTTTTCGTCGTTAAAATCGACATACGACGGCATACAGCCGGTTTCAGCGATGCCACCGGCGATGTCCTGTGCGATGATCGAGGTTTCATAAGGCAGCTTTGCCACATGTACCTTGTTGACATTCGACAGCAACATGTCGGGCATCCAGACGCCGGAAAGATGCTGTTTGCCCATCACTGCGGCCGCGATGCCAACACCGTAGGTCGTTTCATTGTTGATAACCATCTGCGTCAGGCGGTCGGCGAATACTTTCGACGACAGTCCGTTGGCGCGCGCCGTCAGTACCGCCGCACCGAGTTTTATATCCCCCTGCCCGGCTACGCAACCACCAATAGCAGCGCGATACGGCAGGATAAAATTGACAACCGCTTCGCCGGTGAAGCCATACTCGCCAGCCATAAACACCCGCTCATATGGGATGAAGACGTCCTCAAAGAATAGATATGCCTGTGTGATACCGCCATTCTTGACCGGCGAATCGAATGATTCCGGTTCTTCCATTTCGCGAGTATCATTGGGATGGCGCGCCTCGACGATCGTCAGGCCTTCGATATCGCGAGGAATTACGCAGGAAAGCGACCAGTCGGAATCTTCCTCTTTGTAGGCGCTACCCGGTAGGATGAATATCTCATTGGCCGCGGCAACACCGCAAATCATCACCTTGGCGCCGCGGACTACGATACCGTCCTTGCGCCGTTCGACGATGTGCAGATTCATATCGGGGTCAATCTGCTGTGATGGTTTTTTGGTACGATCGCCTTTGGGGTCGGTCAGCGCTCCGGCGACGGTAATATCCCGTTCCTCCGCGGAGATGAGCCATTTTTTGATGCGCTCGTGATAGTCGGGACCCATTTTCTGGTCGATATCATAGGTCGTTGCCCAAAGCGAGTTAATCGCGGCCCAACCGGCACAACGTCCGCCGGTACAAGTGCCAGTGATGTGGAACATCAGTCGCTTCATCTTGGAGTTGGTGATCTGCTCTTCCGCCGATGTGATGATCGACAAGTACCGAGAAATCGGTTGGCCGGTGAGATGCGACGTAATCGTGACCATTTGTTTCGTCTCAGGGTCGTGCTGGGCGTGGTAAATTTGCGCATGTCCTTCAACCGTCCAGCGAGTGGCCGGATGAGTTGTGACATCGTCAATCACCTTGCCAAATTTGTGTATGTTTGGACGCATCGCTCTTAGGCTCTGCTTGTATTCATCAGCCGTTTTCAACGCCATTAGTTCCTCCTCAAGATGGCGATAATCATAATACGGGAATATACTCAGAAGCGCGATGTCCGGCATGGCTTTTCTGGGTATGAGTGACCGATTTGGCTCGGCAGGGTAACGAAACGTGCTTGCGTCAATTCGCTTGCCAAGCGGTTCCGAGAGGATTAACTTAATTCGATATGTATCCCAAGAGGGTCAACCTCTGGAAACGGACAATATGAAATTGGAGCAAATACAGAAGCTGGCGAAGGACAAGGGGGCTGAGTTTCTTGACCTGAAATTCTGTGATCTGGTCGGAAACTGGC
>JAPLUP010000224.1 GCA_026397575.1 Candidatus Zixiibacteriota bacterium | reverse complement strand
GCGCGAATTGACCGGATGCGGCGCAAGGATCGGAAAATCATCAGGGCTGAGAATCAGATGCGAAAACTCCAGTAGGATCGTGACAGCCACGAAGACCATCTGCATGGCCAAGACGAAAAAAGCTCCGAGGAAGACATCATTAGCGCTGGCCACAACGCCGCTTAACATAGCCGACATGCCCAAATAGATCAATAGCACGAAGGCAATGGGTGGAATGCCGAGAAGACTCTTGCGCTCGCCACCAAAACGGCTTGACGAAGAGCGCAAGTCAGTCTTGAGACTGGCTTTCAGAAGTGTCTTCAGTTGTCGCTTGTCGATCGGTTCTTTAACCATTGTCGCCATTACCGCGCTCAATTGCTCGCAGGATTCCGCGCGCCTGATCGTCGATATCGGTAGCACCCGTGAGCCGGCTGAACGCCTCGCCCAGAGTCGTGGCACTCTGATTCTCCATGATTTGTTGCGGTGTACCTTCGGTGAGCTTTTTGCCGTGGTCAATGATCAACAGTTGGTCGCAAATGCGCTCGACCACCTCCAGAACATGCGAACAGAAAATCACTATGCGATTGTCACGCGCAAATTCCTTGATCAGCTCCCGAAACAGTGATTGCGCATTGGCATCCAGTCCCGAGAGCGGCTCATCAAGTATCAACACACGGGGGTTGTGTATGATGCCACCGGCTAGCAGCAGCTTCTGCTTCATCCCCTTTGAGTAGCCGGCAATGCGTTTGTCGGCGGCATCCTTCAAGTCGAGCAACTCGATCAGCTTGGTTACTTGCGGCTCGATGCCTTCGACCGGCAGATGGTGCAAATTGCAGACCATCTCCAAATGCTCGCGACCGGTCAAGTTCTCGTAGAGCGCACATGATTCGGGCACAAAACCGAGATTGGCTTTGATCGCGTTGCCATCGGTCTTGATATTGAGCCCGTTGATCGTGATCTCGCCGGTAGTGGCGGCAAGCATTCCGACCATAATCTTGACGGTCGTGCTCTTACCGGCGCCATTGGGGCCAAGCAAACCGTACACTTGGCCATCGGCGATTTCGAAACTCAGATCTTTAACCGCCCAGAGTGTTCCATACTGCCGGGAAAGATTTTCGACCTTGATCAAAGCGTCCTCTTAGTCACTCACACTTAGAAGAAGTAATGCGGAATCTGATACGTCCAATCGCCGGAAAGGCTTTCTAGGCGATTAAACATCCCAGTTGTCGCGCTTGGATAGATAGACAATACCATCATGAATATGATAACCCAACCGCTTGCTGAACAGAGTTAGTGAGGGTTCGTTCTCCTTGTCGATCAGACAGTAGATCACCAACGCACCCATTTTCTTGAGGCGCTCCTCACAGATGGCCACTAGCTTCTCAGCAATTCGCTGGCGGCGATACTGAGGGACAATCGCCAGCCGATTGACACAGCCGCGGCGGCCATCAAAGCTACCAATCACTGTGCCGATCAATTTGTCCTTAACGAAGGCACCGATACACAGATCGGGCGATCTGTTGATTTCAACTGTCATGCGGTCGCGGTTGTCGCGACCCTTAGACTTGTGACCGAGTCCGGCTTCATTCCATACACGAATGATTTCGTCATAGTCGCTCGGCTTGAGGTTTCGGTATTCTATCGACTCGTTCATGATTCGTCCTTATTGCGGGAGAACTTCGCGGCGGTCAGCTGACATTGATCTTCGTGTGCTGCCTTTAGAAGCTGTTTCAGGACAGGAAAGCCTTTCGCCGCATCAGCCATCAATCGCTTATTGAACTCTCCCGCTTTGATGCCGCCGAAGATTTCTTGCAGTTTGTCACCAAACTGTTGATTAAAGAGAGTCTGCATGGATTCCAATGAACCGTAGGCCGCAGTCTTGGAGACATGCTCGATCATGCCGGCAGGGCCATGCTCTTCAATCATCGACGCCAGCATACGCAGCTGATGTACCGTCTCTAAGTAGGCGTTCTCCGGTGGAATGCCGTTCTCGATCATCGTTTGAAAGACGGCCATCGTCAAACCAGCCAATCCGCCGACCAACAGTGTTTGCTCGCCAAACAGGTCACCGAGAGTCTCCTGTTCGAACGTTGTTTCATAAATGCCGGCTTTGTCGGCGCCGATTGCTGCTGCCAGCGACAGCCCAGCCTTGAGTGCTCTACCCGAAACATCCTGAGCGACAGCCAGGAAACACGACATTCCTTTGCCTTGAACGTAATTGTCGCGCAAGTCCTTGCCGGGTCCGTGGGGAGCCAGCAATACGACATCGTATCCGGGATTGGGAACTATGTTGCCAAAGTGAATATTCAGCCCATGCAGGAAAACCAACACGCGGTTGCCGCGATCTTCGCTCGGGAAATGACTCCGATAGAAGTCGGGTTGTTCGTGATCCGGTATCGCAAAGATGACAATATCGCTCTTGGCGACGGCTGCCATTGATCGCAAGGGCAGTCGCTCGGAAAGCACCTGTTGCCGTGAGGCGCTGTTTTCGCGCAGCGCGACCTGAACGTTACAACCGGAATCGCGGAGATTGAGCGCAAACGCTCGTCCCTGTGACCCATAACCGATGACAGTGATCTGCTTCTTTAGGATGAACTCAGGATCACAATCAGCGCCAAAATAAATCCGCGGCAGTGTCATCAGAGCGTAAGGTCTTTGAGTGTAAAGATCGGCTCGAAACGGTATCCTTGGGCGGCAAATGCTTCGCCACCCCCTGCCAGCCGATCGACGATCGCAATGACTTTGACGATCTTGCAGTCAGCATCTTTCAGCGCTTCGATGGCTTTGAATGACGACGAACCGGTGGTGACGACGTCCTCAATGATGACGACGTTCATGCCCGGCTTCAGCGGTCCTTCAATCCGTTTTTCACGACCGTGCGATGATTTCTCCTTACGAATGATTAGTCCGGCAAGCGGTCTGCCAGCGTCATGCGACAGCGCCGTTACCGCGCCGATGATCGGGTCAGCGCCCAGGGTTAGCCCGCCGATGGCATCCACGGGGTCGCCTTTGATCATCTCCAAAATGACATGTGCCAGGACATTCAGTCCTTCCGGCATCAGCGACAGAAGTTTGCCGTCGATGTAGTAGGTTGATCGCGCCCCCGAAGTAAGAATAAAATCGCCGTGAACCACGGCATGCTTATTGACCAGTTCGAGCAGTCTGGATTTGAGTGCTTTGAGATCTTGTGACACATTAACTCCCATTGTGAAGGAGCAATATATCCGCCGGTTCGGGAGGTGTCAAGCGCGACGATTACTCGTAGCGCAGCGAATCAATCGGGTTGAGATTGGAGGCCTTGATCGCGGGAAAGAGGTCGAAGACTACGCCAACGACACCCCAAAGTCGCTGTAATTGCGAATCGAAGTGCGGATCCACGTCTACCGCATCTGGCTGATCCGGAAATTGAATGCTTGCAGCGCCTCGGCAGCGGCAGCGGCAAAGTCTTTACCTTTCGAAGCGAAAATGACCCCTCGGGCAACGTTGATAACAACAATGCCGTCCAGCAATGTGCCGAATTCAACCGCCTTGGACAAATCACCACCTTGTGCGCCGACGCCGGGAATCAGAAACGGCAATTGGGGTGCTTTAATGCGAATTTCGCGGATTTGCTCCGGTTGCGATGCTCCAACCACGAGTCCAAGATTGCCGTCGGTATTCCAGGACGAGACTTTTTCGACAACGTGCATGTAGAGCGGTTTGCCGTCGCAGTTAAGATACTGGAAATCCTGAGCGCCCCGATTGGAAGTGACTGCCAACACAAAGACAAAGCTGTCTTTGTACTTCAAGAATGGTTCGATGGAGTCATAGCCCATGTATGGCGACACTGTCACGGCATCCCCTTCAAGATCGTCAAAAATCGCTTCAGCGTATTTCTGAGCTGTGTTGCCGATATCACCTCGTTTGGCATCGAGAATGACCGGTATATCCGGAGGAATGTGCATGATCGTCTTTTTGAGTGTCTCCAGACCACGCGGACCGAGTGACTCGTAAAACGCGAGGTTTGGCTTGTAAGCACAGCAGCCGTTGCAAGTGGCATCGATAATGGCCTTGTTGAACTCGAAAACCGAATCGCCCGAGTCCTGCAAGTGCTCGGGGAGAACATCGATGTCTGAATCGAGTCCCACACAGATTAAGCTGTTGTTCTTCTTTTGTGCCTTGGTCAGTTTATCAATAAACGGGTTCACGTCTTCTTTGCCTTTCCGATCAGATCGTTAACATCCTGTATATTACGGCTCCCGAGGTAGTCCGTTAGATCATCTATGGCCCGAATCGTGCAATCGGGCTGAACAAAGTTTGCCGTGCCAAATTGCACTGCGGTGGCGCCGGCCAACATGAATTCGATCACATCACGATAGTCCATGATTCCACCGATGCCGACTATCGGAATCTTGACTACACTTGCTGTCTTCCAGACTGCTGCGATAGCGACCGGCTTGATAGCAGGACCCGACAGGCCGCCGGTGATATTTGTCAGTTTGATTCTCCAATTGAAGGGATCGATCGCCATGCCGTAAAGCGTGTTGATCAATGCCAGAGCATCGGCACCGGCTTCTTCACAGGCCTTGGCGATTGGCTTGATGTCGGCGACATTCGGGGAAAGCTTGGGCATCAGTGGGAATCCGCAAATCCCCTTCACTTTCTTGACGATATCGTAGGCAATCTGAGGATTCGACGAAAACTCCATGCCGTCCCCCTTGACGTTGGGGCAGGAGATATTCAATTCGATCATGTCGATTTCATCGTGACCGTTAAGCTTGTCGATAACATAGAGGTACTCATCGGTGTCGAATCCCGCGACATTAACCACGATGCGCGTGCCAAGATTGCGCAAGAATGGTAGTTTGTCGCGGACATAGGCATCAACGCCGACATTGGCCAGACCGATGGCATTAAGCATACCGGAAGCGGTCTCGGCCGTACGCGGCGGCGGATGCCCTTTGCGTTCGTGGCGAGTGATGGACTTGGTGACGATGCCGCCCAGCCGCGACAAGTCGATATACTCGTCGAATTCCTCGCCGTAGCCGAAAGTGCCGGATGCCGTCAGAATCGGATTCTTGAACTCGACACCGCCGATAGTCACGTTGAGACTCGGCGCCGTCAAAGCTCCACCTCGGTCGCTTCAAAGACTGGACCTTCACGGCAGACGCGCACGTATTTCTCTTCGCCATCTTTCTTGACTACGCAGCCCAGGCAGGTACCGACGCCGCATGGCATGATTGATTCCAATGAAAGATAGCACTTCGTACCATATGCCCGGGCGATTGTCTGTACAGCCTTGAGCATTCCGTCCGGCCCGCAAGCGCAGATGACCGGGTTGGTTCCGAGCGAACCATCATCAAGTCGAGCCCGCAGTAGCTCACTTACGAAACCCTTGAATCCAAACGAGCCATCATCAGTCGCGAATTGCAGATTGATGGGCAGTTTCTCCACGCGATCCGCCATCGGTTTTTCCGCAGCCATAGTCAGGCCGCAAAAATAGCTGATCCTCTTACCGTCAAATCCTTGACGTAAATGTGACTTGGCCAGTAGATACACCGGAGGTATTCCGACACCCCCTGCAATCAGCACCAAATGGTCGATCGTCAGAGGTAAATCAAAACCAGTACCAAGCGGACCCAAAACATCGAGTGTCTCGCCCGGCCGTACCCGCGAAAGGACCTCGGTGCCGCGACCGGCGACCTTGTAGAGGATGTCCACAACTCCGGTTGCCTCGTCATAGTCGAAGATAGAAAACGCCCGACGCAGCAGCGGATCAGTGCCAGTGGTATTCGGCTTGATGTGGAGAAAGGTCCCCGGAATCGGAAAGCGTTCCAATGGCAAGTTGATTGCGAGGAGAAAAATCCCCGAACCAAGAGCACTATTGCCGATTACTTTGCAGCTATGGAAGATGTTGCGCTTGTCTATCTGTAAGCCTCCGGCAGTTTGACGTCATAGTAGTAGATAAACCAACCAGGGAACTTCGACGGGTCAAACTGGATCGGGCTGAAGTAGGTCTCCAGCAAAGCCTTTTTGACCTCGCGATCAATATCGGCATTCCCTAATCCTTTCAGGAAATTGATGTCGCTGACTTTGCCGTCAAACTCGATCTTAATCTTGAGCATCAGTTTGCCCTCAAGCCTTGTTCCAACGGCGCTGAGAGGATAAACGAATTCGCCTTTGGTCACTGGCTCCTGAATCGTAATCATTGGTGTGGCCTCGATTTCTGCCCGTAGCTTCTCTTCAGCGCGCTGCGATTCCGAGAGAGTGTCGACCTTCGCGAAAACTGCCGTAGTGTCTAGCACAGTCGTACTGTCTGTTTTGGGCTTGCTCTGATCAGTCGGTGCGACTACGGTTTTCGGCGTCCCCGGACCGCCCGCCAACTGTGCCGCCTCCACACCAATCGGCGTATTGGGATATTTCAACGCCAGTCCCTTGAACAGCAGAATCATGGTAGAGTCGACATAGGTCGAGTCGGCGGACTCCGTATTCGGAACGAACCTGCTTAGTTCGATCTTGGCAATCGCGAAATCGGCCCGCGATACGAGCCGCGAATCGGGGTACTCCTCCATCAGTCGCCGGAATAGAGTCAGCGCCGAATCTGCATCGCCCCGGTCAAAGTATTGCTCTTCAGCCAATTCGTAGAGTTTGTCGGCATAAAGCGAGTCAGATTCCGTGTTGCGCAGGCCGAGCAGTTCGATGGCCTGTCCGTACTCGTCTGACAATGGATACTGATCCAGTATCTTCTGATAATACTCTTTGGCGCTGGCAGTATCGTGGTATTGGTTCTCATATAGCCATCCGATCGCGATCAGCGCTCTGGGTGCCAACTCGCTCCCTGGGAAATCCTCCACCAGACCTTTGTATTCACTCAGCGCGGAATCGGGCTGATTGAGGGTGGTGCGATAGAGTTCGGCCAGTAAGAAACGATTGTCATCGACGATGTCCTGTGCCGAATCAGAAGGCTCGGCGCGGTACTTCTCTACTTTAGTGAGGTCAGCCGATTTTGTCAATGCGTTCTGTCCCCACTTGCCGGCGGAGGGAGTCTTGGCGGCCTGATCAAACATGCTTTTGGCGAGTCCCAAGTCACTCCAGTCGTTCTGCACAATCGCGCCCACGCAGTAGTATGCCTCGGCAGCCTGCACCCATTTGGGGTAGCGGGTCATGACGTCATCATATAGCAGAATCGCCTCGCGCTCATTGCC
This sequence comes from Candidatus Zixiibacteriota bacterium, assembly GCA_026397575.1. Taxonomy (GTDB): domain Bacteria; phylum Zixibacteria; class MSB-5A5; order CAIYYT01; family CAIYYT01; genus CAIYYT01. Next base: position 7,856 of record JAPLUP010000224.1, on the reverse strand, counting down.
GGCCAGGTAGTTGCCCTCCGCGATCCGCAGCAGAATATCAGACTGAAAAACTGAGTCTTTGTTGTCGTTTGCGAGTTTCTCGAAAACCGCCAATCCGGCCTTCACGCTGTCGATCAGGAAAAGCGAGCGTCCCTTTTGATATCGAGCCTGAAAACGGACGTTGTCAACTTGGGTCAGCGCCTCGGCTGCGGCAAACGATTTCGCAGCTTTGCCAAACTGCTGGCGCTCAAATTGAATATGGCCGATCTTGAACTGGACTTCCTGTGCCTTTGGATTGTTCTTGTACTCTTTTACGAACTTCTGGTATTGCTCGACTGCACCCGCTGAGTCATTCTCCAGCAGTGCCGTCTCGCCCGTCAAGAAGATCGCCTCGGCGCGATAAGGGTTGCCCTTGGCCTTATCAACGTACTCCTTGAACACTTCCATAGCGAGAACGTAATTCTCCAGATGGAAGCGCGTTTTGCCGAGGAAAAAGCGCGATTCGTCCGCATACTTGGACTTGGGGAACGACGCCAACAACTCGCGGAATTTGCGCTCCGCCTTCGGAAAATCACCAAGATAGTAGAACGACTTGCCGATCATGAACAGAGCATCATCCATATAACTGGAGCCGGGGTGCTCACTGATCACTTTCGAACATTTCTTAAGCGCATCCTGATAGAGTTTGATTTCGCCGCCGGCAGCAGCGTCGCGATTATCCTTCTGCCGGGTATTCTCTGCCTGTTTGAACCACGTACGCGCGTGATAGAAGGAGTTGAAGTAGACACAACCGGAACTCAACAACAAGACGAGCGTAACCAGTACCGACAGCGCCAATTGCCGGGACCTGCGATCACTGCCGCTGCCGCAGCTATTCGCTTCGCTCGATTGTCGATTTGTGTTAAGCAACTCTTTCATCTCATGCTTCATTCGTTCGCAGGAAAGCTTTCGCGGAAGATGCCTGCTCCGTTGCCGCCTGCCAGATTATCGGCAGAATCTCACCCGACTTCCCGCGGAATACTTCATCAGCATAAGGCGTTAGGGCGGTCGGTTCGGGATTGATCTCCACCAGGTAAGCGCCATTGTTCTTGGCGATTAACGGTAAGTCCGCCGCCGGATAGACTAATGCCGACGTGCCAATAGATAGAAATAGTGCCGATTTTTCGGCCATTTTGATCGCAGTTATCAGAGCCTCCTCGGGGAGAAACTCACCGAACCAGACAACGTCGGGTCTGATCTGTCCACCGCAGGAACAGCGCGGAATGTTGTCGGGATCGATCTCAACCTGATCCATTGGCGAGGCACATTGCCTGCACTTGTTCCGCTGAATGTTGCCGTGCAATTCGATCACATTCTGAGATCCGGCGCGTCGGTGCAGGTTGTCGACGTTTTGAGTTACCAGTGTAAAAGCGCTCAGATGCTGCTCCATTTTCGCCAGCGTCTCGTGTCCCATATTCGGTTCCGCCTTGCCGATCACGTCGCGGCGGTAAAGATACCATTCCCAAACGAGCTTGGGATTGCGCATAAAGGCATTCTTGGAAGCCAGCTCGGTAGGGTCGAATTTGCTCCATAGCCCGTCGTTACCCCGGAAGGTGGGAACGCCCGATTCCGCCGAAACTCCGGCGCCGGTTAACGCCACTGTCCTGACATTAGCCCTCAACAACTCGATCAATTTCGCGGTGATGGACATCGTGAGAATATAGCGGAATCGACCATGCTGTCAAGGTCAAGTTGGCAAAGGCCTTGCCTCTGTTAGTGCGCACAGTTATTATACAATCCGATGCGTAGATATGTCCTTCTCATTTTTCTGATTCCGTTGCTGGCGATTACCGCCAGTATTTCGGCGGACAGCTTGTCCGTTCAGGGCGATTCGGTCGGGCGGGTTAAACCGAAACGTGCGCCGATGGGGGCACTTCTGCGTTCCGTCGCCATACCCGGCTGGGGGCAATACTATAATCGCAAGTATATCAAGAGCGCTGTCGTGTTTGGCGCGGAGACGTTCTTTATCGTCAAGGCAGTTCACTGGTGGAAGAAAACTGAAGATCAGTACAACTCGATTCAGCAGACCAACGATCCATCCCAACAATCCACCCGCTACAACATTTACAGATCGTATCGCACGAGCCGGGATGATTATCTCTGGGCGGTCGGACTCACTGTTTTCCTAAGCATGTTTGATGCCTACGTGGACGCCCACCTCGCCGGCTTCGACGTCGATATCACTCCCGATTTCGAGGCGCCCAAAGATGGCGCCTCAATAAAACTGAGTCTGCGATTCTGAATCACTTTTCGAAGTGAAGTGCTGGTAGGATAGGCATTTCTGCCTGTCCTTTTTTCTTGGTGTTTTGGTCAGGCAAGAATGCCTAACCTACCTCGTTATTGCGAGGGTCTTCTTCACGTCAATTTCAGTTTCAGCGCGAGCGGATGTGAGTGCGCGCCAATCCCGGTGGGTCTGGCCTCGCGGATATCGTGCGCGACTATGACAGACGGCCGCGCATCCTCCAATCCGAAACCACGTCCGGAAAGTGTCTCGCGATAGATGACTGTGTGCAGATCGGTAAACCCTTCCGAGAACTCGATCTCCTGTCCGTCGACCGTAATCGAACGAAACGTCCGCTTACCTTTTTCTTTAGCGGCGGCAGGGAGGTCGTTCTGGTTGATGGAGAGATACCATTTGACGTTGGCGTTTTGCAGCTCCAGGAAACCACAAGCGCGCTCGGCAGAGGAATGATGCACTTCATTTTTCTGTACGCCGCCGAACAACCATATCAGAAGGTCAAAGAAATGTATGCCGATATTGGTCGCCAAACCACCCGAACGCTCAACCGAACCCTTCCATGACACGAGATACCAGGCGCCACGAGAAGTAACATAGGTCAGGGTGATTTCGTGCTTGTGAGCGGCGCGCTCTTTCTGAAGCTTCTCGCGCAACGCTACCAGCGACGGATGTACCCGCAATTGCAGAATGGTATAAACCCGCTTTCCCGATTCCTGTTCCAGTTCCTGCAACGCGTCGATATTCCATGGGTTAAGCACCACCGGCTTTTCGCAGATCGCGTCCGCACCGACTCGCAGCGCAAACCGGACATGCGCATCATGTAGATAGTTAGGGGAGCAGATTGTGACATAGTGCACACGCTGTTCGTCACCGGCGCGCCGCAGCTTTTCGATATGCCGGTCGAACCGTTCAAATATAGCCCGCCACACCGGTCATTGCGAAGTTTTTGGACATTTTCAACTCCCGCACCATGTAGGGGTGCATCGTCGCGGGATACTTGTGAATTCAGTTCTGTTCATATCGAATTCACGAAAAGAATCGACTTGTTCAATTCTAAGAGTAAAATGAATCTGATTCCTGATGGAGTTATGTAATAATCACGATTGACTTTCGCGAGCAGACCTAAGCCGATTCCATAATTTGAGTACATTATGAAGGCATCATTTGACGCTTTCGCTGCCCACTCATTATGCTTCCCAGACAAATAGGCGAAGAACTTGCTAGCTTCCTTTAGCGGAACAGGATAAAAGTTTCTTGATAAGGCGAAGATTGTTTCAACTGCTGAATAAATTCCAAAAATTGCAGGGCTCGAAAAAGGATTGTTAGTGATATGATTCTTTATCACCTCTGTCTGCAATTCGCTGACGAATTCAACTGATTTCTCTTTATCTCGATGTTTTACAAACTCAATTCCTAATTCAGTTAGAGTGATGTTAGGTCCTATTCTTGTTAGTCCCAATTCAGTTGATAATCTCAAGTAACTACCAATAGTGCTTTTGGAGAGTTTCGTTGACTGAGCCAGCTCCCGGATTTTGGTTTCTCCATCGATCGAATATAGAATGCGGTTAAGTAAATTGAGGTTCCAAAGTCCGTGATTGGAAGGTTTAAGATTTATTAAACGAGAGATTGCTTTTACTTTGAAATAGAAATTCTTCAGGAGCTCGTAAGGTGAAAATTGAATTGGGATAACATCATTATCACGGCAATACTCTTTGTGACTCTCAATAAATTCGGGACAAACAAGAAATGATCTCACTGGAAGATTCGGAAACTCATTCTTCGGTTGTAGTGAGATGATTTCTTTCCTGTAATCAATGACTTGGTCACAGAATTTCATTTCACTTCTTACAACCTTCAGTTCAAGTAACAATAAATCATTGGAAGAAAGAAAAAGTAAGTCTAAGATTACACCGGAGGGCAACTTCTTTTTACGATTGATTAATGCAATGCTCCCATCCAACGATAAGAGTTGCTTTACATCGTCAAGTTGTGTTGCAAAAATGTCTTCAATTTGAGATTCTCTAATTTCCAGCATATTGTTCTTGATACTCTTGCTCAATCTCTTCACAAAGGGGACAAATGAAATCTCCCTTTGGAAAAGGTTTCTCCATCAGAACTCTATCTTCGACTTCATTCAAATCAATTACCCTATTTACAAATAGACCAGTTCCCAACCTAACTGACTTGCCAAATTCATTACACATTTCTGTCAGCATATATCTTCAATTCAGTGAGCAATTTCTAATCCCAGTGCCATACCTACAAGCACAAGTCAACTTGTCATGCGGTCGCAAGTCAACCAGAATATTCCCCGAGAATGTCTGGTTACTGTCAATCACATTTGGCACTTTTTTTCTCTTTCACCTGCAATAGCCCATACTCCGATCAGCTAACTATACTCCTGCCAATTCCGTTCGGCATTGACTACTAACCCCAGAAACACCCAACTCACCAGTAGTGATGAACCCCCGTAACTGACAAAGGGGAGGGGTACCCCTGCTACAGGCAAGAGGCCAAGCACCATACCGATATTGACTAACATTTGAAAGGCCAGTGCCGAGGTCGCACCAATGGCCACCAATGCGCTGAAACTGTTGCGGCTTTTCATTGCCGCTCGAATGCCTCGATGGAAGATGTATCCGAACAGCGCGATAATCACAACGCCGCCCAGCATTCCGAATTCTTCCGCGGCCACCGAAAAGATGAAATCCGTATGCCGCAAAGGTAGAAAGTCGAGCTTATTCTGACTCCCGGCAAGATATCCTTTGCCGAGCAATCCCCCTGATCCGATGGCAACCTTGGATTGGATAATCTGGTATCCCGCCCCCAGCGGGTCTTGGCCGGGATCAAGAAAGATTTTGATACGCATCTGCTGGTAGTCATGTAGACGGTTCCAGGCAATCGAACTGAATGCGCCGACTGCCAGATTGATGGCAACCAGTGTGATCGTAAAAGCCAGCGACGATCGAATCAATGGTACCACCGCGAAAATCAGCAGTGCGAAAAACACGATCCAGGCGATCATGCTTGATGAAGCGATCATACTCGCGACCGGCGTAATAAACAGCAACAAATACTTGACCGGCATTCCTTCCCAGAACATCATCACCAGAAAGACTACGGCGAAGATGACCGCCGATCCCAGATCAGGTTGGCGCACTACCAACAGCGTAATCACGCCGCAAATGGCAGAAGCAGCCGCGATCTTCTTGAGACTCGAAATCGGACGGCGGCTATAAGTCAAATAGCGCGCCAGCATAAAGATGAAGGCGACCTTCCCGATTTCCGCCGGTTGGATACTGAAAGCCCCCAGACTATACCAGCGCTGTGCCCCGAACATAGAAGCGCCAAACAAGATTAGTCCCAGCAACAATATGATCGCGATGCCATAGTAGATGGGCGCGAAAACCTCGTGCATTCGCAGCGGCATGGCGGTAGTCGCGAAAAACACTATTGCGGCGAGTACGAACCAGATGATTTGCTTGCCCCAATCGTCCTGTAGACGCGGGTCGGGAGAATTGTGATTGGCTGAATAGACCAGCAGAATCGAAATGATCGTCAGCAAAGCACCGGCGACAAACATCGACCAACCGCCGGAAGTAAACGGATTCCTAGTTTGCAGCACTATTGACCCCGTTTCCGGAGGATACCAACGGTGGCATCGGCGGTGGCGGCATCTTGATAATGCCTTTCTTCTGGAAGAACTTGATGAAGACCGCTTTTACAAAAGGCGCCGCGACCGTCGAGCCATGTCCGGCATTCTCGACAATCACACATCCCAGAATCTGGGGATCAAGCGCGGGCGCATAGCCGACGAACCAGGAGTGATCGTTTCCGTGCGGATTTTGTGCTGTTCCGGTTTTGCCCCCCATAGTCACTTCTGGTATTCGCGACCGCGCCGCCGTGCCGCTTTGGACAACTCGATAAAGACCTTCTTTGAGGATTTCCAGAGTCTCCTCGGAAAACGGCAGGCCCCGCGCGATTTCGGCATGGTAGTAATTTGTTTCGCCTTTGGGAGTGCGAAGATAGCGCATCACATGCGGCTTCATTACGACGCCATGATTCACAATGCCGGCGTAGAACTGCGCCAACTCAATCGGGGTCACCAGGAACTCGCCCTGACCGATGCCCAGATTGAGCATCACGGACTTGTTCCAGTTGTATTTGCCATAGGTTTTTTCATACCACTTTTCGTCCGGTGCATGGCCGATTTTCTCGCCGGGAATATCCAAACCGGTGGTCTGATCAAATCCACAGGCCCGCGCATACTTGCTCCACTTTTCCAGACCGAGTTTCAATCCCAGTTGATAGAAGTACACGTCACAAGATTGCTCTAGCGCCGCTAACAGACCCAGGCTACCGTGACCACGCTTCTCCCAGCACTTGAAGAATCGATTGCCGAACTGATAACCGCCCCGGCAGGCGCCGAAATGAGTTTCCGGTGTGATGAGTCCTTCCTCCAGAGCGGCCCCAGCGGTAAGAAGCTTTGCTGTTGAGCCGGGGGGATATGTGCCGCGGATGGTTCGATCAAAAAGGGGCAGACGTTCATCACCGGCCAGCGACTGATATTCCGACCGCGACACAAAACCGGCAAAGAGATTTGGGTCGTAAGTTGGTTTCGAGACCAAAGCCAGTATCTCGCCGGTCTTGGGGTCGAGAAAAATCGCCGCCCCCGAGAGCGTGTCGCCGAAACAGGAATCCGCGGCCATCTGCAAGTCCATATCAATGGTCAGCGCCAGTTCGTCCCCCATCAAAGGATCTTTGCTTGGCTTGTCCTCCAGCGGTCCAATAATCCTACCGGTCGCGGAGACTTCTAAATAATCGATGCCATCTATGCCGCGTAGCGACCGATCATACTGTCTTTCCACCCCGGCACGACCGATAATGCTGCCGATGCGGTAATGCTGATCTTTAGCTTCGCGTTCATCAACTTCGCCTGTGTAGCCGATCAAGTGACAGAGTGATTTGCCGAAGTAGTAGGTGCGCGTTTGATCAAGCTGATAGATGACACCCGGAAACAGTTCGTTGGATTCCTCAATGATGCAGACAGCCGGAAAAGACAGATCGCGTCTGATCGCCACCGGCTCATACTTGCGCGTGCGACGATCGGCGACTTTGCGCACGATCGCCTTCTCATCCATCTCCAAAAGCGGCGCCAATTCTCCCGCAAGATAGTCGATCTTCGAGACTTCGGAGGGAATGATGGAGACGGTATAAGCCGGTCGGTCGGATGCCAGTAACCGTCCCTCACGGTCGACGATTTTTCCCCGCATGGCTGCGCGTGGCAAAACGCGGATGCGGTTTTCTTCCGACATCTGAAAATAGTATTTGTACTGGAATACCTGCAGGTAGATCAGTCTGGCGAGAATCAGCAGGATAGCGGCAATCAGTCCGCCGGTCAGTATCCAGCCGCGAGATGTTTTGGGAACCTGATCAACCAAGGCCGCGCCTCTTGACTTCGATCTTAAACTCCAAATCTGCCATCGCTAATACTACGAAGCCGACAACTACAGTGTACACCAGCGTCGGCAGAGAAACTTCGAGATATATCTTCGACAGTGTGCCGAAATCGAAAGAATTTACCAACGCTTGAAACAGA
>JAPLUP010000355.1 GCA_026397575.1 Candidatus Zixiibacteriota bacterium | reverse complement strand
TGGCTGTGGCAGTGATCGTATCGAGGGCTCGTGCCGTTGTCGGGTTGAAACTGACAGTGACTGAGCCACGTCTCGGCGTCGGAGTGATCGAACTGTCCAGCGTGATGTTGCGGTTGAACAATCCATACAACGTGTCAATTCCGGCTCTAAGTTTCTGCTGCAGGCGATTAGTAGTGTCGGAATCGATTTCTCTAAGCTTGAAACCGTACACGGTGATCAGACTCGGAAGCGTCTTGATCTCTCCTGCCCCACATTCGTTGGTCGCCGTGAGACTAACATCGTAGATTCCCGGCTGTGCATAGTTGTGATTCGCCACTTGCGTTGTTGCAGTATCGCCGTCACCGAAAACCCACGACCAGCCGGTGGGGTTGTTGGTCGCGCTGCCGGTGAACGTGACGGGCAAGACAGAGCTTCCGCGAGTTGTATTGGCATCGAAATTGGCAACTGGTACGCCCTGTACGGTGATTGTGTCGGTCACGGAATCGGCTCCGCAAACGTTAGTCGAAACAAGCTTCGCGATATAGATCCCAGCCTGCAGATAGACATGCATCGGCGAATTCTCGGTGGACGCAATTCCATCGCCGAAGTCCCATGTGTCGGTAAGTAATCCTCCGGTGGCGTTGTTCGTGAAATTTACGGTTAGTGGAGTACAACCATGTTTGACATCGGCCTGAAACGCCGCACGCGGTTTCCCGGTGACGCTAATCACTCTTGCAGCCGTGGCGGGTGCCAGATCATAAGGGCAGATAAGTTTGACTCTGACTGTGTAGTCTCCGGCGGTTGCATACACTGCCTTTGGTACAATCAGCGGCGCTGCTACATCAGTATTCGGGAAGGAATCCACCACGCCGTTGCCATAATCCCAAATCGACATTATGTATCGGCCTGTCGATGTGTTGGCAAATTGTACCGGCTGCCCGGCACACAAAGAGGTAGGCGACGAAAAATCGGGTGTTAAACTGCAAGTCGTACGTTCGAAGGGACCGACATCGATTTTTTCAACAATTCGCGGGAAACCGTCGAAGTCGTAGGCATAAGCGCCGGGAAGCAGGGAATCACCTGCATTTATCAATCGCGAGGTATCCGCCAGGTGAAAATCGCCGTTAGCCGTGTTCACGAACTGCGGATTGACACCATCGAAATTGCCTAAGGAAACAGGGCACATAATCGACAATTGGGTGGACGGCAGGTTGCTGAAGAAACAGTTTTTCCGAAATGCGGCATTGCCATAACAGGATACAGCATAAGGGTTGTTACCCACGAAGATGTTGTTAATTACGGTCTGGTTGCCATAATCGCACACAACGCCAGCACCCGAGGCGGACCTGGTAGCGACGTTGCCATAGACAAGATTGTTGGCGAATAGCACGCGGTCAGCGCTTAGATAGACGCCACCACCGTCGCTGGATGCATAATTGCCGATGATCAAATTATTCTGTATAAGAATCGTGCCCGCACCCAGCGTATCGGTCACAAAAATACCGCCTCCGTACCCTTGCGGCGTCACAGTGTTGTACTGAATCCGGTTATTCCAGATTTGAGGCGCTGAACGGTAACAGTAAATACCGCCACCACTCCCATTGGAAAGATTGGAGTCAATCAGGTTATTATGCAAGTTGGCCTTGGAGTATTCGAGCCGAAGCCCGGCGCCACTAGCTCCCGACGACCCGCCATTGCTTCGGATGATACAGTTCTTGATTTCAGGCGAGGAGGTGATTGTAGCTGCCCCGGCAATTCGCTGGCCAAGAACCATCACACCGAGTTTGGAGCCACCACGAATAGTGAAACCATCGAGAACCGTTGATGTCGGCGCGCCGGCACCAAAAAGAATCACACCGTTGTAACGAGCGCCGTCAATCACCGTAGCTTTGGCGCCCTTTTCACTCCTGACGACGACCGCCTTCGTATCAAAGGTGAGAGAGTCATTGTAGATGCCCGGCCGCACGACTATAGTATCGATGACGCTGGCGGAAATTCGAGACAGGGCATAGCTGATCGTGGCAAAGGGAGCCGTCTCGGTTCCTTCATTGTTGTTGCTGCCAGTGGCAGCCACCCAGAAGCTTTTTCCCGAAACCGATGGCGCTACTGCCAGCAGCACCAGACCGAAAATAAGTTTCGCAAGATATCTCCGCTTAGGACCCAAGGATTTCCACCTCCCCGTTCTCAATATATATTTGTCCTTGTCGAGGCAACGCATTCCCCTGCCAGTCAATCAATCGGAGATAGGCAGGATCGATCGTCACCGGCGTCTTGCCAACTTTCTTGGCTAGATAGCCCACAGTCGTAATCGAACCTGATCCCGTAACACCCATCGGCTGGCCATTGTTGCCTCGCATAGTATAGCCAATCGGAAGATAGTGCGGGTACGTCTGCACGAAGAAGAGCGTGTTTTCTGCGGTTCCCAGGAAACCGCCTGCGTTGGCGCTGAGGAACTCTATGATTGACGAGTCTGCTTCCAGCCTCAGTGATATGCCAAAAAGCGAGTCAACATTGTAGACTTCGACGCTCAATGTCCCTTCTTGGCCGATGCTGGAAATACTGCTGTAGATTGGCGTAATTTTGATCATGGGCACTTGCGGCCGCATATAAACAGACACTTCCGTAACGGCGCTGGCGCTGACGTCCGCAGTGTCAGCACCGTAATAGAGTGCAGTTTGTCCAGCGTATGCTGTTAGAGCGAACACGCGATTCGTTCCGAACGGCACTTCCACTTCGGCTCGCACGAAACCGTTGGTGATGTCCAAATCCTGAGTCATTGTCGGGAAGCCGCTGCCGCTGACCTCTAACAGAACGCGTGAGACGTTACTGCCAATACCTAACTGCTTGAACGACGCTCCGATTGACACATTTTGCGAATTATCGGGATTAGTCGACGTCGATGCGCAACCGCCGATCATGAGGCTTGCCAAACAAAACAGCAACAGACCAATACCGAAACGTCCGCTCACAATCTTATCCTCCCGCCAATCGACAACTCGTACGCTGAGATTGAAATGCTGGGGTGCTGCACTGCATCTTTGTTGGCTTCGCCGGACGACAGTACCAATCTGGTCGTCAACGTGAAGCGGTCACCCGGATCGCGATAATCGATCCCGCCACCAAAGCTGAACAGATCAGATTTTCCGAAGTACTTTTCTGAGGTAACCTCGTACTTATTTGCCGCCAACAGGCGATACTCTGTCAGCATCGTGAAGCTCCATTGTGGCATAAAAGCATAGGTTGCGCTGCCACCAAGTATCGTCTTATTGGCGTTGGACTGTCGATCTTCCGTGCGCAAAGCACTGCCGAATTGCAGCGAGTTCTTGCTGCGCAGAATTTCTGCCAACGTGGCAGAGAGCATCCCGTTATGGAAGTTGTATTTGCCGGTAAGTACGGCGCTGACAATGCCACCGACTTTGAAGATTTGTTCCGAACCGATCTTGTCAGCAGTATAGAGCTTGTAAGACAGGTCGAGATCAAGGCTACTTGTTCTGCCTACTGCGCTCGCGGAGCCTTGAACAACGATTTCATCGCCGGGATTGTAATTGTCTCCGTCCTTCAGATAAGTGTAACTGCCCGCGTAAGTGTACCCAATTGAGCCGCCATAAAGCAACCACTCGTATTGAGAAGCACCGCCGACCTGCATGATTAGACCGAAGCCACCTCCAAGCTGCTTGAGAGGTAAAGCAAGGAAGTCATCAGCGATCAATTGAGTCACAGCCGTCTCGGCAGGGTCATAGCCGGTTTTACCCGTCGGCAGGATCACTCCCGCAGCCGCAAACAGACGATCCTCGGAGAACGAATGAAACACACGCAAGGTAGTCAACCCAATTGAAGCGACGTTTGAGGCAGCA
>JAPLUP010000139.1 GCA_026397575.1 Candidatus Zixiibacteriota bacterium | reverse complement strand
GATGCGGTCATTTTCACCCAGTACTTCCTGGTAGGCATCACCGCTTTCCCGGAATACAACATTAACAGTCGTCAAGGCGCTATTGCCGCTACCGACGTTAATGCCGATGGCACTCCGTTGTCGGTCGGTGACTTGGTGTACTTGCTGAGAATCATCGTTGGTGATGCTCTCCCGTACCCGAAACTTGCCCCGTATAGCTCTAATGCTGACATTAGCGTTTTCGGTGACAAGATTTCGACCGAGAGTTCCGAGATTATCGGTGCTCTGTACCTGACCTTCAATGTGACTGGTGATAACTTCACGGTTGTCAACCATACCAACATGGAGGTTATGTACAACCGGGTTGGTGACAAGCTCAATGTCCTGGTCTATTCTGGTATGACCAACCTGAGCAATGCCATTCCGGCCGGAACTAATGAGCTCCTCACTGTTACTGGAGCCCAACTGAACAGCGTCGAGGCTTCCGATTACTACGGTAGCCTGCTGAATACTCGTGTTGCGAAGTCCGCGCTTCCAACACAGTTTGCGCTGGGTCAGAACATCCCGAACCCGTTCAACCCGAGCACTAAGATCGGATTGGATCTGCCCAGTTTCACTGGCTGGCAGATTGGCATTTACAACGTAAATGGTCAGCTGGTTCAGAGCTATAACGGAACGAACATTGGCCACGTTGAGGTCACTTGGGACGCGTCAAACGCTGCTAGCGGTATCTACTTCTACAAAGTTACTGCCGGCTCGTTTACCGACACCAAGAAGATGGTCTTGATGAAGTAATTACTGCTTCACGGATGCATCATCCGAGAGCGGGTCTAGCCGGCCCGCTCTTTTTTTTGGGACTATTGACAAAGCCCAAACCGTGTCATTGCGAGGAGTGCGGAGAAGTGATGTAGGGTAACGTGGAAAGAATTCAAAAACGGGGCCGAGACCAAATGCAAGCAGTATGAATGCCGGGTTTCTCGCCCAGCCATGATGTCACAGGTTGGACGCAAGTCACGGCGAATTTGGTGAGAGCACTAGACTTGATTTACACAGAGGGGGCTCGGAACACCGACCTACGGGGCTACTTTGCCAAGAGAGGGTTACGACAACGGTTGCACCGGCGATCGCCCGGTGATCGTGAATGCGATGCCCCAGATTGCTTCACGCAAGCTGATGCCGCCATGCTTTACATAGTTGTAAGATGATGTCAGACTGCCGAAAGTCGACTGAAACTTGTTAGGCCAAGCGCCTAATGCGGCGGCAATCCAATGGCAAAGAGCGCCGGCAAGGTACTCAGTCCACCGCCAACGGCAATGGAATCGACCAGACCTCCAAAGAAGCCCGCAAAAAACGGTAGCGAAGCGACAAAGGGTGTAACCGACATGGACGGCAATGTAAACACCGTGCGGAATATTGTCAGCCGATTTCTGCCACGATTCTCTCATGTCAAGGAGTTGCGATTTTGTCGAAATGGAATTTGAAGTCCGCGAGAGCCACCGTGCCCCATCCTCTTCCGGAAAATGATCACAAACAATCGTCCGTGTGAGAACAAGCCGGTATTTAGATCGAGACTCCGCCTACCTGCAGCGGATCGTCGATGGCAACCAGTTCTTTTTGGATATAGCCCTCGGCATAGCCGACGCGAATTCGCATGCCCAACTCACGGTCCCTGACACGCATATATTCGAAAATGTCCACGCCGGTAATAAACACCTTGTTGGCGGCATCGTCAACGTTGAACTGCGAACGGTAGCACTTGACCGCCTCTATCTTGCGTTCAAATTGCGCCGTGATATCAACGGCGAATGATATCTCGCGGCTGCGGTAGTACGACGCATAGATGATCTTGCGCGGTCGGTGTGGCTCTCCGGAGAGCTGTGCTTTCTTCAAACCTGCAAAGTAGCAGGCGTCGAAGCCGAGCTGGGAGCAGATACGGTGATCGGGATGGCGTTGCTCCCAGTGCGGCAGTATCACCAGTTGTGGTCGGTAATCACGGATCTTCTGCGCCAGTAGAGCACGCGACGCCAAATCATTCTGCAAATGCGCATCGGGCAAGCCAAGGTTGTCACGCACGTTCACACCAAGAAGCTTCGCTGCCGCCACCGCTTCCGCATTGCGCGTTTCAGCATCGCCTTTGGAACCCATCTCGCCGGCGGTCAGATCGAGCATCGCCACCGCATAGCCCTTGTCAACCAGTTTTGCAATCAAGCCGCCGGATGTAATCTCCAAATCGTCTCGGTGCGCCGCTATCGCCAGACAATCAACCACTATTGCCGTTTCCTTTCTTTGTAATCACCGAAAGATAGTAGTCCTCATATTGTTTCACCAGCAAATCCGAAGCGAAGCGATTTACGGCCGTAGCGCGCGCTGCTGCTTTCATCTGGGCCAACTTGGTGTTGTTTTGCAACAATTCGACCGCTGCCTTGCCCATAGAGGCGACGTCGCCGACCTCATACAAATATCCATCAAGACCGTGCGTCACAACTTCCGGTAACCCACCCGTTCGGCTGGCGATCACCGGCACGCCGCATGACATCGCCTCCAGCGCCGCCAAACCGAAAGACTCGGTTTGCGACGGCAGGAGAAATAGGTCGGCGGCCGGCAAAATCGATTCGACCGAATCCTGTGAGCCGAGAAACATGACGTCGTCATCTATGCGATATTCCTTCGCCAGGTGTTCGACCAGAGCCAAATCCGGCCCATCACCGATCAGCACCAACTTGGATTTGACCTGCGCATGAATCAGTCGGAAGATCTCGACCACGTCGGCAGTCCGCTTCACCGGGCGGAAATTCGACAGATGCACAATGATCTTGTGGTCGTCTTGCGTAAACGGCAGTCGCAGACAAACGTTGCTGTCCGGCTTGAAGACCTCGGTGTTGACGAAGTTGTAGATCACTTCGATATGTTTGTCAAGACCGAAGACGGAAATCGTCTCTTTCTTGATCGCCTCCGAAACGGCAGTCACCCCGTCCGATTCGTTAACCGAGAACTTCGTGATCTCAAAAAATGACCGCTCGCTGCCAACCAAAGTCACATCCGTGCCATGCAATGTCGTGATGACTTTGATGCGGCAATCCCGCGCGATCTGCTTAGCCAAAAACGCAGCCGGTGCGTGGGGAATGGCATAGTGCACATGTAGTAGATCCAGTTTCCAGCGACACATAACATCCGCCATCTTGGCCGCCAAGGACTCGGTGTAGGGCGGGTACTTGAACAACGGATAGCTCGAGACTTCGACTTCATGGAAAAATACATTCTCGCGAAACCTGTCGAGACGGAACGGCAATGCATAGGAAATGAAATGCACCTGATGACCGCGCGCCGCCAGCGCCATACCCAGTTCGGTCGCCACGATACCCGATCCACCCATGACAGGATAGCAAGTTATTCCGATTTTCATCTGACCTCGCCTTCATTCTGATCGAGATAGAGCAAATGGTGGACACCACTATTGCAGTCGGTCGCGCTCAAGAGTTGGTCAATGATTCGAGGCCCATACTTGGCAAGATAGTAGTTGATCGGAAACGCGCGCTCC
>JAPLUP010000601.1 GCA_026397575.1 Candidatus Zixiibacteriota bacterium | reverse complement strand
CCGACAACGGACTACGATGTCTCGACAGAGTTTGGCATTAGGTTTGCAATTGTGCCTTGCGTTCGCAGATCGACTTAACAAGGTGGTCGATTACGAATGGCAGTAAGAACTAAACCTTAAACTCTGAGGAGCTGTAACATGAGAGGAATCAAACTGCTAACGATCGTTCTGACCCTGCTGGGCCTGCTGGTGGCGGGGTGCGAGAAGTCTATCGACCCGGGTACCAAAACAACCGTCGAAACACCGGATGACGAAATGGCCACTCTGTTGGCGGCGCCCATGCCGGATGCGAGAGGATTTGTGCCATCGCCGGTGGTGACTGCGCAAATTGGCCAAGACGCCGTCCAGTTTTGGCCGTACACTGGGACGAATTTCACCGGCGAGCCGCAAGACCCGATCAATCTGATTTTCTTCGGTCAGGCTGACCCACGCGACATCCGCGCCGCTCTTTTGTCTCTGAGCTGCGACCGCACAGCTCTGGGATTCCCAGCGGAAGCACCATTCAACTCCACCTGGGATGATGCTATCGGCGACATACAGACCGCCTATGGCGCTACGATCGGTGTAGAGACGGCGCTATCACCCACCCCCGTGAGGGGAAACGGCCCTGACAGGTTCTGTGTGTCCCGGGGTTGGAGCGGCAGCGCGATTCAATTGGCGTGCGGCCCATATGAAGGAATGCGTTTCCACCTGAGGTTATTCAAAATCGGCAGTTGGACTTTGGGCAATGCGCATCTTGATGTCTTGATACCGGGTACGACCGATCATCAGGTCGTAAGCTGGGAAGTTGCGGAACAGTTTGTGATTGCCGACTTTATGCGTAGCGGTCTGCTTGATCCGGCCATGCCGATGATTCCCACCGACCAGATCAATGCTTCGCCGTTCAGAACCATTCCTGCGATCATCTACAACGGCATGCCTGTCGAATTGCGGGGGCTCATTGGCGGACCGCTCGGCAACGTCACCGCCGACGTACCGATCGGCACCGACGGCCACGCGATGATTCTCAATCTGACGAATCAGGTCCCGCGTGTGGTTGAAGTGCGGACGCAGGATTTTGTGATCAATTTCAATCAGGCAATTCCCAAGCCGTTCTGTTCTTCCGGTCCGACCGACTATCTTTATGTTACCGGTCCGGTGCATCTGGTGCAGACGGCGCGGCTGAGTCGTTCAGGGAACTTCGAGGCTAGTTTCTCCGCTTCCGGCGAACTGTCGGCAACGCCGATCGATCCCACAACCGGCCAGCCCACCGGCGAAGCATTGAAGGCGTCGGTGCGCGAGCGACACGAAGGGATGCTGAATAACCGTAGCTTCTCGGCATCAAGTTCCAAGTACCAGAGACTGGGCAAGCTTGGGCAAACTGGAAGTGGCCGGAATTTCACATGTCTTATGGTTAACTCGAACGGGGTCAATGGATATACCAATTTGGTCTGGTGCGGTTCGGATGATGAGAAGATGGTGGCCGACCAAGGCGTAAAGTCGAACGCTCCCGACGTGGCTCCTCGAGATTAGAATGCCTCATGCAAACGCCTCAGGATTGTGACCTCAGGCGTTTGGGAAAAATGGGAGGCAAACATGAAGCCGCCACCACATCGGTGCGGCTTCATTGCTTGTGGGACATGTTTGATTTACATGGCTGTGGGGACCGTAGGTTGTTGAGCTTCACTTTTCGCTACACTTGACAAACACCGAGAAGTAGCTGATATTTGCCTCCGTGAAAAACGTCACCTGGCCGCGAGGCTACCGATGGTGCATCGAAGGAATTTCGCTTTCCTTCCCTCCGACAAGGCCAACTGCGAAATACTGCCTGATTGAAAGCGGCTCGAATCAAGAGCATTGACTTCGAATCAAGAAACTGACCAGAGGATAAAACAAGAATCATGCAACTCGGAAAAATTGTCATCCACGAAGTCGGTCCTCGTGATGGCTTGCAGGTCGAAAAGACGGCAGTGCCTCTTGAGGAGAAAATTCTCTGGATCGATCAACTTCTGGTGAGCGGCATCGACATTATCCAGCTTGGCTCTTTCGTAAATCCTGAAAAAGTACCGCAGATGGCCGATACCGACAAGCTATTCACTTACTATACGGGTCCCGGCAAAAGGCGAGATCGCGTCATCCTTTCCGGCTTGGTGCTAAACGAAAAGGGACTCGAACGCGGGATGGACTGTGGCGTGGAGATGTTCTGCATGGGTGTTTCCGCCAGCGAGACTCACAGCATGAAGAACACCGGCATGAGTACGTCAGAAGCGTTGGGACGAATTGTTCCGATGGCGAAGAAAGCATTGGATGAGGGCAAGCGGGTGCAGGTATCGGTACAGTCGGCGTTTGGGTGTGGTTTTGAAGGGCCGATAGCTGCGGACAAGGTGCTGAGCATTGTAAAAGAGTATCTCTTGGCGGGCGTTAAGAACATCAGTCTCGCCGACACGGCCGGACATGCCCAACCGATACAAGTGGAAGAGCTGTTTGGCGCTGTCCGCGAATTGGATTCGTCGGTAGAGATGGCCTGCCATTTTCACAACACGTACGGTCTGGGATTGGCCAATTGCTATGCGGCGTTGAAAACAGGCGTCACCTACTTCGAATCAGCTTTCGGAGGCCTTGGCGGCTGTCCTTTCACCAAGATGCCTTCCGGAAACGTCTCAACCGAGGACCTCGTGCATTCCCTGCAACGCATGGGATATCGCCGCGACATCCAGCTTAGTAGATTGTTGGAGGTTGCACGCAACGTGGGAGCGTTTTTTGGCCGCGACTTGCCGGGATTGGTTATGAAAGCGGGCTCGATTGTTGATTTCAAGAAAGGATGAGTATAAGGATATAGTATGAAGCTGTTGGAGAACGTTCGCATAATCGACATGACCAATGTCCTCTCTGGACCATTCGCCACTTTGCATTTGGCTTTGCTGGGAGCAGAGGTGATCAAGATCGAAGTGCCTGATGGCGGCGATCTGGCGAGGAAGCTGGGCAATGTGCCGAAGCTCAACAAGGAATTGATGGGGACAAGTTTCCTGGCTCAAAACGCCAACAAAAAATCACTGACGTTGAACCTGAAGGTCACAGAAGCCAAAGAAGTATTTCGCAAACTGCTCAAAACCGCCGATGTCGTGGTGGAGAATTTCCGTCCGGGTGTCATGACTCGGCTCGGATTTGGTTACGAAGACATTTCCAAGATCAATCCGCGAATCGTCTACTGTGCGATTTCTGGATTTGGTCAAACCGGTCCCGACGCACACAAGCCAGCCTATGATCAGATCATCCAAGGGTTGTCCGGAGCGATGGATGTCAATGGCGACGAGCGGCTACATCCGCTGCGCGCCGGATTCCCGATTTGCGACACGGTTGGGGGTCTCAATGCCGCGTTCGCGATTATGGCAGCCCTTTACTATCGCGAGAAAACCGGCGAAGGTCAGTTCATCGACATTGCCTTGCTCGACTCTATCATGCCCCTGATGGGATGGGTGGCTGCCAATCTGTTAATCGGCGGCAAGGACCCGATTCCCAT
>JAPLUP010000291.1 GCA_026397575.1 Candidatus Zixiibacteriota bacterium | reverse complement strand
TATCGCTGATGAGCTTGGAGTGGTTCCCTCCGATCAGATCACAGGGTACGATGGATGTGTGTTTGTAGAAGGACCTGACGATATTGAAATTCTGGAAAACCGTTGCATCCAAACTCAAAGAGGCAGGCCATGTGCAAGCTGACTTCGATGATAAGAAAATAGGTCTTCTTTTTTGTGGTGGCGAATCGCTGAAACACTGGATCACTTTGAATGCTATGAAGAAGCTGAATCGTCGTTTTGGTGCCGTTGTGGACAGTGACCGGGCCAGCCCGCTTCACAACATTCCAGAGCGAAAAAACAACTGGAAGCGACAATGCGAAGCACAAGGTGGAGTCTTCTTCATTCTTCGAAAGCGCGAAATCGAGAACTATCTCCACCCCAACGCAATAAAGAGATCAAGCCGTCTTGCTTCAGTTTATGATGATTTCACCGATATGAAGGCCGTCTTTGGCGATAACGTCTGGAAAATCATCAGAGATATGTCGTGCGATGAGATTTTGGAAAGAGACGTCTACATTGAGAGCGGTGTTGAACACCACGAGCTGAAAGAAATCGTGCAGAGACTTCTCGCCCTACCCGATACCAAGTGAGATTTGGCGGCAACGGCTGCCATCAGATAGACGATCTGGAATTTCTTGAGGAATTGTTGTATATGTGCTTTCTCGGGTCAACTCTGGACTCTTGACAGAACGACTGTGCTTTCTGGGGTCAATGTGCTTTCTGGTTTCTGGGGTCAACTCTGTACTCTTGACAGAACGGCTTTCAGTCGCCCTGGCGATTGCTGATAAATAATGCATCAATCTCATGGGGGCCGAAAACGGGTCAAGCGGCTCCTGAAATCCGCCTACAGAAACTCCACTCGGTTCTTCATCTCTTCGGCGGAGGCCGTGATGGCGTAGCGCGCCAGACGGCGGATGCACTCGCCGGGGCTGAATTTCTTCGAATGAACGAACACGATGCCCCAATGATCCTCCCCTTGTTGTGCGCGGAAGTGGGCAATTCTCAAGAAGTCGTCATCATGTGTGAAAAGGAGGGCTTTCTCGCGGCAGGCGTACTCCAACTGCTCCTCGTCCGACAGGCCCAGGTTCCCGGCGTCCCGAGCGCACCAAGCCTCCACCCCGCGCTGCCGAAGGCCAATGACGATGGCGACCGAAACGCTCTCATCGGCGTAGATGCGCAACGCGGCCACGCTTCTCCTCCAATAGGGAGTGCGGGTACTGCTTGCGAAGCTCCCGGATGAAGCGCTCACTTTCCCGGATTTCGGCGCGGATATCCTCGATGTGGTCGT
Organism: Candidatus Zixiibacteriota bacterium; assembly: GCA_026397575.1. Lineage (GTDB taxonomy): Bacteria > Zixibacteria > MSB-5A5 > CAIYYT01 > CAIYYT01 > CAIYYT01. The sequence goes on along the minus strand of JAPLUP010000291.1, from coordinate 284 downwards.
AGTAGTACGACAAGGCGTCGTGGACCTGCGCCAGCGTCAGATGCGGATGGGCCTGGATAATCTCATCAGCCGTCAAGCCCATGTGGTCATGCTCGATGGCAATCTGCGACACCTTGATCCGCGTCCCCACGATGATCGGCTTGCCACCGCAGGTGTCTTTCCTGCGGGTAATGTACGCATGCCTGATCTTGGAATGCGCCGGTCGCGTCGTAGCCATGGATATCACCTCCGTTGCCTTAATCTAACACATCTTCCGCGCTTCTCCAAGCCGTTTCTGCCGTGGT
>JAPLUP010000003.1 GCA_026397575.1 Candidatus Zixiibacteriota bacterium | reverse complement strand
GCACCAGCTTGGCCAGGACGGCGGCCTGGTAGCCGCTGCCGGTGCCGATCTCCAGCACCTTGTCTTCCGGTTGCGGATCGAGGGCCTCGGTCAGGTAGGCCACCACGGACGGCGGCGAGATGGTTTGCCCGTCGCCGATCGGCAGGGCCATGTCGAGATAGGCATGCTTGCGCTGGTTCAGAGGGACAAACTCATGCCGCGGCGTGATCCGCATCGACTCGATCACCCGCTTGCTCTTCACGCCCGCGGCGACGATCTCCTCGTCGACCATAGTGTTGCGGGCGTCGTCGAAGGCGCTCCGCGATTGGGCCAATGCGCCGGCCGCGCCGAAGGCAAGCACCAGGAAACAGACCAGGCTTTGTCGGATAAGTGTTTTTGTCACCACATCCACACGTGCGTGTCAAGCAAATACTTCACTTGCAAGCGCTCCAGATCGATTCGCCGAGCGGAGAGACGATGTCCTTCTCGAACACGAACGTTCCCGACAACTTACCCGGCGAGGGCGATTCGTCGCTATGACGGAAGGGAATCACTTCGACCAGCGGCTTGCCCCGCTTGGTCACGGCAACCGTTTCCTTGGTCCGGGCCACGCGGCCGAGCACTTGCAGACAGTGCGTCTTGAACTCGCTGATGGCAATGGTCTTCATCGGGCTTTCATCTCTCAAAGCAAATATAGTGAATTAAGATGAGCATGTCAAGGAGGCGCTTCTTTCGGGGTAGTAACGGATTGTGGCGATCAAGAATGGGAACGGCAGGGTGGCACACAACTTCAGCCGTTTTCGTCAGTGCCACCCAGCCTTCAACATAACGTGTTCGCTGAAAATGTTGTGTTATGCCAAAACATGAGCTATGGGACTAAAGTATACGCCATTGGGCATGTCTTTTGAAGAGAGCCTTGATCGTGTCTGCCTGGAAGCCGATGGTTCCCAGCAGACAGGCCTCTGCAAGAAGCCGCAACTTCTCTGTAAGCCGATAAAGATCCTCTCCCTCCGCCACTCGCGTCTTGAGTGATTCGTCGTGGTGTGTCAGGTAATTCCTGGTGTCCACAACATGCTCAATGAATTCGTTTTCTTTCGGAATGAAGTCTTGTAAGATATCTTTCCATGTATCGAATGTTTCCTTGAGGCGTTTCCGTAACGAAAACTCATTGCCATACTTCAGTCTTGCATCCAAGCTACGTCGATGATCCTGACTCACTCCATCGGGGATAGAATTCACCAAAGTATTGTAGATTGGCTCGTAATCTTGTTTCAACATCCAAAGGCCACCGTAAGTGCGAGAGTGGAAGGCCTCGATTGCATGAATGATACTCAAGAAACGCTGGTCAAGATACATGCGTGGGTTGTAAAGTGTTCCAAAATAAAGGTCAAAAACCGGCCCCAGCGTCTCTGCCTTCGCCATCCAAGTTGCAAGATATTCGGGGAACTTGTCGGCAACTTCCTTGTGTATGAAAAGCATTTTGTGAGGCGGAATGGAGGTCTGACGTTCCAGTGCATTTGCCGGTTTGTAGTAGAACTCAATTCCCGGGTAAGTCACCTTGCCGTTATAGGTTTCTGTAACGCGATCGCTTAAACCCGACATCTGCAATGGGCAAACCGCATCTGAAACAGCCAGACTTAGGAATTGCTCTATGCGATGCATGACCTCAAAGAATGACTCAATTTGGAGAGGTTCTTTCGGTTGGATACGCACATAAGTCTTCTGAACAATCGTAGCCTCCTTTTGTACTGCACACAGTGCCGGCCAGGTTGGCCGAACGTCGATGAAAACCGTTCCGAGGTCCGGAATTGTGACTTCCACAGACTCCGGAATGCTATGAGAGACCGTTACAGTTCTGGAATTCCAGTCGGAATTAATCTTGAAACCAGAGATGTTCGCCCATTCGTCAACGTGCGAATAATGAATGGAAACGCTGCGGAATGTCACCTCGGCAGGCGATGCGAAATGCCCACCAACAAAGACTGCTCGCGGTTCCAGTTTGGAACTCTGGAATCCCGATGAGTTAATGTTGCAACTCGATTCAAAACATTTGTAAAGCGTAAGCTTGGTTCCGTTCTCGGAATGCCCAAGGATGATCTCGGACTGAAACAAGTGATTGAAGGCTGGTTGATCTTGAAACGATCCAAGCACATCAAGAACGCAATCTCCATCATCAATGGGACGGAGGGTTCCCGTGATCCGTTTCTCGGGGTTAGAGGGAAGCCACCAGACGCCGCGATAGTCAGACGGTATCTTCATTGCAATAATTCCGGCACAACAATTCGGATGGACCGGGTGGCCTCGGGCGGTTGCCCACCCGAGGCTCCCACAGACCCGAACGTGCGCAATTAACGCATTCGGTTCCTCAAGTAACACCTTCGCTTCGACAACGACGAACCGTCGCCTCGAACCCGTTGATCGCTATCCGTT
>JAPLUP010000580.1 GCA_026397575.1 Candidatus Zixiibacteriota bacterium | reverse complement strand
ACGGGGGCAGAGACTCCATGTGCCACTGCCTCTTCGAAGTGTGAATGTGTGTGATCTGCCGCATCTACGACAGGTTTGCCAAAGATCGTTGCCAATGACTCCTCAGACTGAACTGCCGCCGAGGTCGATTGACCGAAAAAGTCGCGCACCGGCTGTCGGGTAGCGGTCTGATGATCCAACTGGGTTGGGCTGCTCGAACCGCGTGACTGACCGAGGCCGAAAGCTCCCGGCAGAGCACTGCCGCCAAGCAAGGACTCTCTGACCAGATGATATAGGGTATGGAAAATGATTCGTTCGTCGGCAAAGCGCACTTCCGATTTGGCCGGATGAACGTTGACATCAACCAGCGACGGCTCGATCGTAATGAACACTGCGCCCTGAGGGTACATGCCATGGGTCAGAAATTCACCATAGGCCGAGGTTAGAGAGGCAAACAGCGCTTTCGATTCGATGCGACGGTTGTTGACTAAGATCATTACTCGCGAGCGATTGCGTCGGCAGATTTCCGGCTTGGACAGGTAGACTTCGAGGCGCAATCCGTCGCCGCTACGCTCCCCCCGTACGAACTTGTCCGCCAAAGAGATACCAAACAGTTGCTTGGCTCGTTCAATCTTGTCAGAGGCGGAGCTTAAGTCAAGTAGCCGCTGGTTGTCAGAATCGACCACGAACTCAGTCTGCGGATTGCTGACTGCCAGCGATTCAACAACTTCGACTACGCGTCGCACTTCCGAGGATGGTGATCTCAAGAACTTCCGGCGCGCCGGTGTGTTGAAAAACAAGTTGCGCACGGCGATGAATGTGCCATGATCGCAACCGGTTTCCGATTCCTCAGTCAATTCGCCCCCGGAAATCTCGAGCAGATAGCCGTTAGCCGCGCCACTCATTCGCGACTTTATTGTGCACTGGGATACAGATGTAATCGATGGCAACGCCTCCCCACGAAACCCGAACGAATGGATATTAAAGAGGTCTTCCGGTTTTTCGATTTTGCTGGTCGCGTGACGGCAGATGGCAAGCTTGAGATCGTCCGGCATCATGCCGCAGCCATTGTCGGTGACTTCAATCAGTGCCAGCCCCCCCTCGGAGATACTGACGGCTACAGCGGTGGCTCCGGCGTCAAGCGCATTCTCGACCAGTTCCTTGACAACCGAGGCTGGTCGTTCAATCACTTCGCCAGCGGCAATCTTGTTAATCAGAACATCCGGCAACAGCCTAATCCTTGGCGCCATTTTCCCTATCTGCGATCTGCTTGAGTTCCACAAGCAAGTTGAGTGCTTCTATCGGCGTGAGCTGTTCAACAACGATATCTCGCATACGCTCGGCGGTTGGTGAAGGTTCCCCACCGAAAAGACCAAGCTGGTTTGTGCGCATCAAGTTCTTCGAACGAGCTTTCAACGGTTCGAAGCTTCCCTCTTCCAGTTCCTTGAGTATTTCCTTCGCCCGTCCGGTCAACTTATCGGGAACGCCCGCAAGTTTGGCGACTTCGATGCCAAAGCTGTCGTCACAACCACCCGGAACAACTTTGCGCAGAAAGATAATCTTGTCGCGGTGACGTTTGACCTGCACCTGATAATTACGGATACGCCCAAAGAGAGAAGCCAATTCGGTCAGTTCGTGGAAGTGAGTCGCGAAGATCGTGCGGGATTGCAGGTGCGAATCTTCATGCAGCATCTCGCACAGCGCCCAGGCAATTGCCAAACCGTCGTAGGTAGATGTCCCTCGTCCGACTTCATCGAGCAGGATCAGACTCTGCCGCGTGGCGTTGCTCAGAATGCGCGAAGTTTCGTTCATCTCGACCAAGAACGTCGATTCACCAAGCGCCAGACGGTCGGAAGCTCCGACGCGGGTGAACACGCGATCGACGATTCCGATGACTACCCTGTCCGCCGGCACAAATGAGCCGGCCTGTGCCATAATGACGATCAGCCCAACCTGTCGCAGATAAGTCGATTTGCCGGCCATGTTCGGTCCGGTCAGGAGTTGAACCTGCTCGGCGGTGGTATCGAGGCAGGTATCGTTGCCGACGAAATCACCCCTTGGCAAAAGCTGTTCAATCACCGGATGACGTCCTTCGGTGATCTCGATGCGGTGAGAGTCATTGAGTTCAGGTTTACTATAGTTGTAGCGACGCGCTGCCGTGGCATAGGACAACAATACGTCCACAACACTGATTGCCTGCCCGGCGGCATTGATTTCGTCTACATGCTCCGAGATCCGATCGCGCACTCGCAGAAAAATCTCTTCTTCGAGCTTGTTGATTTTCTCTTCCGCCGCGAGAATCACTTCTTCCCTCTCCTTGAGCTCGGTCGTTATGAAGCGTTCTGCATTGACCAGCGTTTGTTTGCGAACGAAACTCGACGGCGTCAGAGCCAAATGAGGCCTGGTGACTTCGATATAATAGCCGAAGACCGAGTTGTAGCCAACTTTCAGCGACGGAATACCGGTCTGGCGGCGCAGCGTCTCCTGCAAGCCAGCGATGTAGTCGACGGCATCCTTGATCGAAGCCTTTAGTTGATCAAGCTGCTCGTCGTAGCCCTCCTTAATAAGAGAGCCACCATTAATCAGATAAGGAGGATCGTCCTTGATCGCGCTCTCAATCGATTGCGTAACTATAGTCAAATCAGGGAGCTTGGCGGCGATGTTGGCAAAGAGTTCGGTCTTGGCTTCCAAGAGAAGCAGCGCAATTGTCGGAAGCTGGCGCAAACTTGTCTTGAGTTGTATGAGATCGCGTGGATTGGCTTTGCGGTAACCGAGCTTGCCAGAGAGCCGCTCCAAATCGGCGAATCCACTCAGAACGTCTGTAAGTTGCTGCCGCAGATTATCGTCGTGCAGTAGCCGCTCGACGGACTGCAAGCGCTGATTGATCCGCGCAATGCTCTTTAGTGGCGCCGTCAGCCAGCGCGCCAGTAACCGCTTGCCACCGGCGGTCAGGCAGAAATCAAGGAGTCCCAGGAGCGCGTGTTCCTTTCTGTCAGCGGTGTTTGGCTGCAGAATTTCTAAATTGCGAATCGTGGCGGCGTCCAGATAGACTTGATCGGCATCGTCAGCTAATCGTGGCGGATTCAAATGCTGAGGAACTACGAACTTGATTTCCTCTATGTAGGCAAGCAACCCACCTAAC
>JAPLUP010000670.1 GCA_026397575.1 Candidatus Zixiibacteriota bacterium | reverse complement strand
AATGAGGTCGATCCGCCGTTACTCATTGCCGCAACGAGCTTGCGGTATAACAACACCTCTGATATCACGGGAGTCGCCAGCGGCAATCGCTTGCGTTTCAACCTTGGGGGGAACACCGGTCTCCCTCAAGTCGCGGTTTTGTCGATAACGCTGCGATCCGACCCGACGCTGCTTGATGCAGTGCTATATCTGGATTCAAATTCCTTTGCTGCCGAATATGATTCCCCCGCGGGAGCGAGGCCGATACCAATCTCGGCACGGTTTGCGTCACGATTAGTTATCAAGCAGGACTTGACGTTGGTGCCGGTGGCGCTGGAACAGTCGTTTTTCTCCTATCCGAATCCCTTTTCGCCGCTGACCGAACAGGCCACGATCGTCTATAGCTCGTCCGTTACAAAGCCGGCCACTTTGAAAATCTACACTCTGACGGGTGACGAAGTGCTCAATCGTGCTTTGCCCGCTCCGACATCAGCCAATGAACCGGTGACAGTAATCTGGGACGGCAAGAACGCTGAGGGTACAATCGTACTTAATGGTATCTATATCGCGGTGCTAACCGTCGAGGGAATGCCGGAAGTCAGAACGAAAATTGCGGTGGTGAAGTGATGCGACGATCGCTTGCCATAGTGCTGCTTGCGGTGACGCTATCGACAACAGTGTTGGCCTCTGGCAACGGTGCAGGGCTGTCGCCGTTGTTTTCACATGGGGCCGGCGGTCGCGCACTCGGTATGGGAGGCGCCAACGTGGCCTTGGCCAACGACGCTTCGAGCGTGTTCTGGAACCCGGCGACGTTGACCTCACTGCCTGATCGAAGCTTGTCGCTTCTGTATCTGCCGCTACCGGAGGGGACGAAATACAGCGCTGCGGCGTTTGGTTGGCCGACGGTCGATTATGGCAGCTTTGCGGTGGCAGCATTCCTGCTGACAACGGATCAGATTCAGCGCCGTGACAATCTGGGCAGGTTACTTGGTGATTTTAGCGCCAATCAGCAGATGTATTTGCTCGGCTATGGCAAAAACATCAGTCGCCATCTTGCCCTCGGCGCGACGATCAAGTTATTTGGCGAGAGCTTTGACAATACGTCCGCGTTTGGCGCCGGCGGAGACCTTGGAATCAAGTTGACTATCTTGGAGTATTTGTCGTTCGGTTTCAACGCGCAGAATTTGCTGGCACCGAAGTTGCGCATGAATCGCGACACCGAAACATTGCCGAGCAATCTGAAAGGCGGCGCGGGTGTGACCGTACCGTTCTCGGGTGGGAGAAATCATTTCGCCGTCGAGGTTGATGTCGACAAGACGGAAAAGGCTGATCCCAAGATTCATGTCGGGGCTGAAGTTGCTTTCCTGCACAGCTATTTCCTACGCGGCGGATATGATGTCGACCAGATTAATCTCGGCGTGGGATTGCAGTTCGGCTTTGCGACTTTCGGATACACATACCGAACACAGGATTTCTTCCAGCCCCAGCATCAAGTCACTCTGGATCTGTCGATGGGAGGGTCAACATCATCAATTCTCGCAAAACGTGAGGCGGAGAAACTGAAGTCCTCAGAGGAGTTCGCTCGCCAACAGCGTGAGCAGGAACTTGCGGCAACACTCGTTAGTGCGCGCAGCTTCTATGATAGCGGTGCTCTCGACTCGGCACAAACTTACTATCAAATGGCAGAAGCCTTAACTAATGGAACCAACCCCGAAGTCAGCGAGCGACTGACTGAAATCAAGCGCAAACAATCTGATGAGTTGACTGCCACGGTTCGGGCAGGCGTACTGGCCGAGAGCGATTCTATCAAGGCGGTCGAGCTATTCTCGGAATTGAGCGATGCTATTGGATTGAAGGACATCGAGGCCGCGACCCTGCTTATTGACCGATTGCGCCCCGCCTTTGGCAACGACAACCGTTTCCGCGATGGCGAGACGAGATTCAAAGCATTGGTAACGGAGCGGTGCGATCAGCTTGAACGGGAGGCTGCCCGTCTGGTCAGGGAAGACAATCTCGCGGATGCTGCCGTGCGCTATGCTGAGATTCTGAAATATGATTCCGGCAATACCGCGGCGCGTCGAAATCTCAAGGCGGTCTCGGACCAGGTCGGAACCCTCACGTTGTTGCGTTCAGGGATCGAAGCGTATCAGGCAGGGGATACAATTTCCGCCCGGCAGATTTTTGAGCGGCTCCTGACCGTGAACCCCAACGACTCGGCGGCCCTCGGATTGCTGCAACTGCTCAACCAACAGACTCCGACTTCAGCGCTGGCGGAGCTCCAAAAAAACGAAGCGATCTGGAAAATCTATTTGGAAGGCATCGAGAAGTTCCGTGAGGGCGAGTACGAGGCAGCGATCAAGCTTTGGGAGCAAGTGCTTGCGGAGTACCCCCGGAATGCCGAGACCGAAAAGAACATCCAGCAAGCTAAACTAAGACTTAAGAAAAACGACACGACTAATTGATTTGCAACGCATTACACAACCAGGTTTCCAATGGTGGAAGTTTAGGCTGGACAGCAAGGTAACCGAACAGTAGAATTGCCCATTCAAATGAGAATATTCGCCAAGCCAACCAAGCAGATATTTGCGGAATTCCAGGCGACGGAATCCAAGTTGCCCGATATCCGCACTTTTATTGAGACGGTTTTGACGGAGACGCCGTTTCGACGAAAGGATATTACGGCAATCCTATTGGCCATTGAAGAGGCCTGCACCAACGTTATTCGTCACGCCTATCTCTACGGCGAAGGCACCCTGAAACTCAAGATCTCACTGTTCAGCGACCGGATAACGCTTTCAATCTATGACAAGGGCAGAAGCTTTGATTTTGAAAAATCGTCTGATCCAGACTTAAATCATTACATTAAGACAGGCCGGAAAGGCGGTCTGGGCGTATATCTTATCCGCAAGGTAACGGACGAAGTCGAATACAATTCGGCCGCTGGCGTCAATGAGCTACGGATGGTAAAACGCTATCCGAAGACGCGTCCGGAGGCGACTGCCAAGCCGGAGGGAATGTCAATCCGGTTCAAATTCTCTCTCTGGACTTCGCTGATAATGACGCTTGTGATTGTGGCTGTATACTTCTTCTGGGAGGACAAGGCGGTTAGCTGGCGTGAGAAGCAGTTTGCTCAAACAATTACGGAGTATAGCAACACGATTGCCTCGCAGGCGACAACCTACTTTATCAATAACAGTTCCGATGTCGAATTCGACGAGTTTGCGCGGAATTTCTCAGCGCAGAATCCGGATATCTACTTTGTCTACTTGCTGGACGATCAGAACCGTGTGGTCGCTTCAACCGGGTCACCGCAGGAATTGCACAAGCCCTACAAGAAACCAGCTCCCATTGATGAAAAACTGGTGGCGCAACCGCAATGGATTCTCGGAAGCGACGGTCGAAAGGGTGTCTTCTATATAGTCCAGAACGTCAACTACCAGAGCCGTCGATTCGGAACACTGCATGTCGGCTTCGGTGAGGAACGTCTTGAGAGCAACATCGCCACCACGCGGCGCAGCATCCTGATGGTGATGGGCATAGCGTTTCTGTTCGTGATCGCCGCCGTCTATCTGCTGTCGAACTACTTTGTCAAACCGATTCAGAAGTTGGT
>JAPLUP010000070.1 GCA_026397575.1 Candidatus Zixiibacteriota bacterium | reverse complement strand
TTTTTTATGCGCCTTCTTTCTACAGGATCTCAATCTCTTCATGTCGATTTTTGTATTTGAGTCGTGCCTTTATGCCCTAAATCATCTCTCCCGACTTTTTGCTGATGCGGACTTTACCCGTGATCTGACCACGATCATTCTGCAACGTCCGGTAACCAACGCGGGTCGGCGTATTATTCCTAGTATCCATCAACTGCACCTTCGAAATATGCAGTGGGCTTTCCTTCTCGACGATACCGCCTTTGGGATTTTTCTGCGTCGGACGAGAATGCCGTTTAATCAGATTAACTCCCTCCACCAGTACACGCAACTTGTCCGAGTCAACCTTGAGTACACGGCCGGTCTTGCCGCGATTTTTACCGCTCAGTACCTTAACGATATCTCCCTTGCGTATCCGCATCACACCACCTCCGGAGCCAGAGAAATAATCTTCATAAACTGACTATCGCGCAACTCGCGCGCCACCGGCCCAAAAATGCGGGTGCCGCGAGGTTCTTTCTGATCGTTAATGATCACCGCCGCGTTTTCGGAGAAACGCACGCAGGATCCATCTTTTCGCCTGGTCACTTCCCGTGTCCGCACGACCACCGCCTTACATACTTCTGATTTCTTCACGGTGCCGCCGGGAATCGCGTCCTTGACGGTCACCACGATAATGTCACCGATACGCGCATAGCGCCGCCGCGTGCCGCCGAGGATACGGAAGCACATGACCTTCTTGGCGCCGGAATTATCGGCCACATTGAGTCGCGAATATTCTTGGATCATGCTTACACCGCCTTCTCAATCACCTTGATTAGGCGCCACCGCTTAAGCTTGGACAGCGGCCTTGTTTCCATGACCAACACTTTATCGCCAATACCACACTCGTTGCTTTCGTCGTGGGCATAAAGTTTTGATTTTCTCTTGATAACCCGTTGGTAGATCGGGTGTTTCATCGTTCTTTCCAGTTCGACCGTAATAGTCTTCTTCATTTTGTTGGAAACAACGATGCCGATTCTAGTTTTGCGCGAATTCCTCACCCGCTACTCCTTCTTCTTGTCCAGTATGAGGCGGCTGCCTTCGGCGAGTTGGCGCTTTCCAAGCTCATCCTCGCGGAGAAGCGTGAGGATTCTGGCCCGTTCACGACGCAGGCTGCGTTCCCGTACCGGATTTTGCGCCTGCTTGGTTTTCTTCTTGAGGCGAAGATTGAACAGCTCCTCTTCGATCTCGATTTTCTTCTGAAGGACCTCGTCACGAGAGAGGTCACGTAGTGCATCAACCTTCATTGCCGCCTCCCACCCCGAATTCACGAGAAACAAATTTGGTCTTGAGTGGCAGCTTGTTGGCCGCCAACCGCAAGCCCTCTGCGGCCAGTTTGGCGCTGACACCTTCTACTTCGAAAAGCACCCGTCCCGGTTTGACTACCGCTACCCAGAATTCGGGAGCGCCTTTACCCTTACCCATACGGGTTTCTGCGGGCTTCTTGGTCACCGGTTTGTCGGGGAAAATTCGAATCCAGATTTTGCCGCCTCTTTTGATATGACGGGTCAATGCAACGCGAGCAGCCTCGATTTGCCGATTGGTAATCCACGCCGGTTCCATCGCTTTCAGACCGTACTCGCCAAAATCAATGTTGCCGCCCCGATAAGCCAAACCCCGGCGGTCGCCACGGTGATGTCGGCGGTACTTGATTCGTTTTGGCATTAACATATATCGCTACTCCACGTTTCCAAAAACCAAAGACTTATATATTAATCAGGACTGCCGTCCGTCGCAAGTCCTTTTTTCCTTATTTTTGCTGACCCTGCGGATGTTCGCCGCGCCCCCCCGGTCCCGGACGATTATCACCGCCATGAGGTGCCTTACGGACTCGTCCCCGTGCCTGTGGTCCGCGATCGCCACCGCCACGCTGACCGCCTCGATCACCACGATCACCGCGATCCCGACGATCCCGATCAAAGCGCGGCTTTTTTTGATCCTGTGAATCTTCCTTCTGACGTTCTGTTGCAGCGCCAAAACGATCGAGAATCTCCCCACGGCAGATCCAGACTTTAACACCGATCGTCCCGTAAGCAGTATGCGCGGTTGCCGTCGAATAGTCAATGTCGGCGCGCAGAGTGTGAAGCGGAATCCGGCCAGCTTTGTACTTCTCGGTTCGGGCAATCTCAGCGCCGCCCAGACGGCCACCGCAGGAGAGCTTGATCCCCTCGGCGCCCATTTTCATCGTGGCGGCAATCGACTTCTTCATCGCCCGGCGGAAGCTAACTCGTCCTTCCAATTGACGCGCTATTGACTCGGCCACGAGTCGCGCCGAAAGCTCGGGTTTCTTGACTTCAATAATATTGAGAGTAATATCGCTTTTTGCTATGAGACGCAGTTCTTCACGCAGTTTGTCGACCTCGATACCCTTACGGCCTATGACTATCCCCGGGCGAGAGGTATGGATGTCCACGGTTACTTTCTTCGGGTCGCGCAAGATCTCAACCGTGGCTACCCCGGCGTTTTCAAGACGCGAATTGATGTACCGCTTGATCTTTATGTCTTCTTCGACCAGATCAGCGAAGTGGCGCTGCGCGAACCATTTGGAATTCCAGCTACGGATGATTCCCAATCTCAAGCCAATGGGGTTTGTCTTTTGTCCCAATACTCTCTCCTTAATCTACTCTTCCGCTTTCGCTTCTTTGGTTGCGGTCTTGGTTTTGCGACGTTGCCGCTCTTCGCGAGCTTCGCCGCAGACCACTACGGTAATATGGCACAGGCGATGCTTCAACGGCATAGCCCGTCCCATTGACGCGGCGCGAAACCGCTTGTAACCGGGGCCGTTGTCTACACAGATCGTTTTGATCGTCAGGTCTTCCGCCTTAAGGCGTCCGGTACCGACTTCGCTCATGGCATTGGCTGCAGCCGACTTGACAACTTTCTTGATAGGTTCCGCCGCCTTCTTGGGAATGAAACTGAGGAGGGCAAT
>JAPLUP010000475.1 GCA_026397575.1 Candidatus Zixiibacteriota bacterium | reverse complement strand
GTCATGGGGGACGAAGACAGGGTGATGTTGATGTTCGAAATCACGCACCTCACTTGGTTTGAACACGATGGTTGCCTGGTGACCTGCCACGCCGGCAGCGAGTCCGCTAACCTTCCAGGGACAAACTACCACAGCACGAAGAGTGCGCAGGCCAAAATGGATATCTGGAGTTGGTCCTCCATTACCTCCAATCCGACCGGTTATTCAGACGACAAATATATGGATGGAACCGGTCAGATTTTGGACGAGTTTAATCCTCTCGGATATGTGGATGGCATCAAAGGGGATATCGGTCGGGCAACTTCGATGGCCAACTTGCTTTCTGTACACACTGCTACGGTCATTTCGGCTTACCGTCCGCTATATCAGACGACGACTGATCCTGACTCGATCGCCACTTATCCCCTCTGGGATTGGCAGATCACGACGTACACAGCTAAGGACTGGAGCCAGGGATTTGCGGTTCCGACTTTTATAACGACAGTTCCGACTCTGAGTCGTGCGGACATCATGTCGCGGGGCAAGTTTGATAATGGAACCTGGACCGTCGAGTTCAGACGTCTGCGCGCCACCGGCAACGGAGATGATACTAAGTTTTAGGCGCTGCCACGCGAGAGTCTAATTACGATTGATTTTTCAGGCCGTTGCTGTCAAGCAACGGCCTTTTGTTTTGCGCCTGCCACGATGGCTTCCGTCAGCGAACTTGTCTGACATTGTCCACACCTTCTTATTTATATCAAACTATCAGTTTTTGCTTGACAATTGCAGTCAGTATATACTAGATTAACCAAGTACAGACATTCAAAAACCCATAACCTTGGAGGGCAAGATGTTCTTGCGATTCACTACCGCTATGGATTCTCTATACGAATAGCGAGGAAGGAAATGGCCGGGTCTGGATCATGCGACCTGACGGCAGCGACCGGCGGCAGTTGACGTTTCCGAGTACTACGAGCCACGATTGAGAGAGGAGAGGCTTTACCATGAAACACGAGACCGGAAATTGGCATATGCGACGGTCTTTTAAGAGAACTGGTCCGCTTCGTTCATCGAAGGTAATCGGATTGGCAATAATCCTGAGCTTCCTGTCACTAACGTGCCAGGGAGAGGACGTCACGAGGGGCATACCACCGACTACAGTCGCCTTTTACCAGATTGACACCGATGCCGCCTGGTCGCCGGATGGCAAGAGCATTCTGTTTGTGAAAGGCGACTGGCCCGATAGCGCTTGGGTCGGAGGAATCTACCTGCATGATCTCGCCACCGGACGCGATTCACTGATTTCCCGCAACTACTTAGCTTCCTCGCTGACTTGGTCACCCGACCAGAAGTGGATTGCCTTTAGCCAGGGAGCACAGATTTACACGATGAAGCTCAACGGAGACAGTCTCACCCAAATCACTTCCTCGGGGAGCAACTTCCGCTGCCGCTGGTCACCCCGGGCAAATCGGATTGTGTATGACGTGTCCAGTATCGGCCTCTGGCTTAGCGATAGAGACGGCAAGAACAAGAGACTGGTTTACGAGCATGCTGGTCATACCGATTGGTTTGCCGATGGTGTTAGGCTGGCAGGTCTAGGTTTGGGAGCTGAGGTGTACATTCTCGACACGCTGGGAGATCGCTATGACCGAATCACTTCTACCGGTTTGCTGAAGAGTAATAGCGTGGCGGTTTCACCCGACGGAACTGCAGTGGTTTTTGTCCAGAAATTGCAGGTGTGGATTGTCAAAGTCGACGGTTCAAATCTGACGCAGCTCACTGTCAATGGCGGGGATTGGCCCGACTGGTCACCGGATGGTAAGTGGATAGTCTACACAAATGGAGGTGATAAGAATGGGCATCTCTGGTTGATGAAGCCGGATGGTAGTGAGAAGCATCAGATAACATTCTAATCAGAACAGCGAAACTGTAACATTAAACGATTAGCTGATCTTGGCAATCGTTCACAGAAGAAAGGAATGGGAGTATTTTCATGATTCAGAGGATGACCTTTGTTGCCATAGCCCTTGCCATACTGATATGGCTCTCGCCGCAGTTTTCAGTGGCAAGTGATTTTCAAAATGAGATCTTTGTGAAATTCCGTGGTGATGTCGTGCATGTTGCATCCACTGGGACATCGGTGGCAGTAGACAGCGGCACGATAGAGTCGCCAGAGGTGCTTGCGATACTGAACCGTCACCAAGCTCAAACGATCGTGAAGACGGGGACACTGCCCGGATTTGGAGACAGTTACCTGACGGTCAGACGATACCGGAACCCAACTGGTTTGGCATTTTCAAGACTTCCTTCCCTGACTCAGCTTCGGCCGCAGCCGCGCTATCGGACTTGAATAATGCAAGCGAAGTCCTATTCGCCGAGCAGAACGGGCTCCGGTTTCCGCAAAGCAATCCGACAAACGATCCATTGCTTACTGACCAGTGGGCATTGTGGAATTTCGGTCAGCATGACGGTCTGACGAGTGATGCCGACATCGATGCGCCGGAAGCCTGGAGCATCGAGACAGGGAGTAGTTCACTCAAAATCGGTTTGATTGGTACGGGCGTCAAACTCGATCACCCCGACTTGCAGGGTAGAGTTAGCGGTGACTGGAATCAGACAAGCGCTCACGAGACGGCCGTTGCCGGTGTGATTGGCGCGATTGCGAACAATAGCATAGGAATCGCTGGTGTCAACTGGCATTCGCAAATGATCTCCAAATGGGTCGGAAACGGCCAGTACGACTACAACGACCAGCTTGTCCATGACAAAGTCATCGCCCTTGTTAATGAAGGAGCGAAGATAATCAACGCGAGCTACGGTGGCCTCAATGGTAGCCTGATCGAAATGGAGGCGTAGTGCTACGCCTACAATTCGGACGTGTTGCTGATCGGTGCGGCCGGGAATGACAGTTCCGGGACAGTGATCTGGCCTGCCAAACATGGGAAATTTGTTGCTGTTTCGGCAACCAATAGCTATGACCAGCTTTCTTCTTTTAGCAACTGGGGAGCTGAAATCGACGTCGCAGCGCCTGGCGGTTAGGGCGCCACGGGTCAGTGGTATAGGAACATAGTCACTACTTTTGTGGGGGGCGGCGGCTACGCAGGTTGGTGGGGTACTTCCTTTTCGGTCCCACATGTGACCGGCGTGGCAAGTCTGTTGAAAAGCCATTATCCTAACTTGTGCAATGACGACATTGCACATCTCATTTACTATGGTGCGGCCGACGTGAATAATGATCCTTACCCGGGCTTTGATCCTTTCCTTGGATATGGGCGGGTCGATGCAGATAGCGCGTTCAAGTTAATGCAAGCGCCAAATGTTTTCTCTCATTTGAGCGCTTCAGGCGGGTCTGATTATTCCGCTTCAAGTCCCTACTCGACTCTCTTTTGGGGACTTCCGTGGCCAGCCGATAACCCTTACATTGTCAAGCGGCACGAAGTAAGAGAGAGTATTTCCTTTCCTTACACATACTCTGCCATACCAATGGCATGGGGCACAGGAGTCTCAAGCAACGGTTACCTGAACGAGGGCCCAGTTTTCGGGTCTCACCATACAGAAGTTGTACCGGGATCAGTGACACAGACTGGTTGCACTCTCAGAAGCTATGTTTATGAGGCCTGGGATCCCTACGATGGTAGTTTTGTCGGTTGGGTGCCGTGTCAGCCATCCCAGGTCACCTTCGGCTACTCTGTTCTTGGACCATTCGGATGCACCTCTTGCGGTGATGCCAACAGCGACGAAGAAATTGACATTTCCGACGCGGTGTTCATAATCGCGTACGTCTTCTCCGGTGGCCAAGGCCCGGCTGATTGCAACTATGCAAACGGCCAGGGGGACGCCAACGGCGATGGCGGTGTGGATATCGCGGATGCGTACTACTTGATTGCGTACATCTACTCAGGTGGTCCAGCGCCACATTGCCAGGGACTGTGAGTCTTGCAAGTCAGCCTCCAAGAGCTGTCGACTTCCGCTCTCGCCAGCAAAAATTAGCGGGCTCTAATACTCAAGGCCGTTGCTCCTTCCGAACGACGGCCTTTTGCTTGGTTATTCGCTAGTCGGCATCCTTTCAATCGGTATTCTCTACGCCGCGCCAATCCTTAACTCGTTTTAATTCCCCTTGCCATTTACTTGTGCTTTGCTTATCCTTTCTTAGGTTATCCATATTCGCGCCCATGCCGTGTGGGTGAATATCTGAGTTGGCAGAACATGCTTCTAAAGAGCCGCGATATCTATTTACGATTCCTGCGAAAAACCGACGCTGCTTACCTGTTTGCCGCGGTTGAGGAAAGCCGCCACGAGCTTGATGAGCACGTAACTGGCCCGCTGTGTCTGCATTCGATTGCCGAAGCTGAGCATCTTATCGAGAGAGCCAAACAACGACGACGGAAACGTCAAGGGTACTACTTTGGAATCTTCTCCTTGTCAACAAAGCAGTTCATCGGTTACGTCAACCTGCATGGTACCGGTGAGCAGAACCGTTCGGCCGAGGTTGGCTACTGGGTGCGAACTTCTCAAGCCGGAAAGGGCATCGCCACAACAGCCACCGCTCTGATAGTGCTCTTTGGTTTCAAAGAGCTAAAGTTGCATAGGATCGTGCTCCTCGCCGCCTTCGACAATCCTGCTTCCTGGCGAGTCGCCGAAAAAATGGGCTTCGTCTATGATGGTGTTCAGCGCCACGAGCAACATTTCCAGCGCGGTTGGGTCGATCTCAAATGCTACAGCATGCTTGAGACCGAATTCCGCCAACTGAAGCCGAAGATCACCAAGCTGGCTGGTGGCAAGAAAGACTGACAGGTTCTGTCAGGGGTAGGGCATAGATTGAACATTAACCTGAGACAATGAGGAGCTTCAATGCTTGCAAAAGTCATCTCGTCCGCCGTTCTAGGAATTGATGCTTACAATGTAGAGGTAGAGGCTGACATCACGCCGCAACTCCCCGCGTTTGCAACGGTCGGGCTTCCCGACGGCGCCGTAAGAGAATCCAAAGAGAGAGTGCAATCAGCGATCAAAAATTCCGAGTTCATCTTCCCCAACAAGAAGGTTACGATCAATCTGGCTCCCGCGGACATTCGCAAAGAGGGGTCGGCGTTTGATCTGCCGATGGCTATCGGCATTCTCGCCGCCACGGGGCAGATCATGCGCGAGTCCTTTGATGATTTGGTCATGCTCGGCGAATTATCCCTCGACGGTACGCTCAAACCAATTCCCGGCGTGCTGCCGATGGCGATGAACATCCACAAGAACGGTATCCGCGGCATGATCGTCCCGCGCGAAAACGCTTCCGAGGCTGCAATGGCGGAAGGTCTGGAGGTCTATCCGGTCGGCTCCCTCCGGGAGGCGGTCGCCTTTCTCGAAGACGAACGTCTGGTTGCTCCGTTCAAGATTGATATGAAAGCGGTTTTCAATACCGCGCGCCATTATACGATCGACTTTGCCGAGGTCAAAGGTCAGGAATCCACTAAACGTGCACTGGAAATCGCCGCCGCCGGAGGACACAACATCATTCTTGTTGGTCCTCCCGGTTCCGGCAAGACCATGCTGGCGCGTCGTCTGCCAACGATTTTGCCGGACATGACGCTTGAAGAGGCGCTGGAAACCACCAAGATTCATTCTGTTGCGGGCATTCTTCCTGCCGACACGCCGCTGATCGCCACCCGTACGTTTCGCTCACCACATCACACGATCAGCGATGCCGGCCTGATTGGCGGCGGGCGAATACCGAGACCGGGTGAAGTATCTCTCTCTCACAACGGCGTGTTGTTCCTCGATGAACTGCCGGAATTCCGCAAGGATGTCCTTGAGATGTTGCGCCAACCTTTGGAGGACGGCTTCGTCACGATTTCCCGCGCCATGACTTCACTGACCTATCCATGCAAGCTCATGCTCGCAGCTGCCATGAATCCTTGTCCCTGCGGCTACTATGGCGACATCACCCACGAATGCAGTTGCACGCCTGTACAGATGCAGAAGTATCATAGCCGCATTTCGGGGCCACTGCTTGACCGGATTGATATTCACATCGAAGTCCCCGCGGTCAAGTACAAGGAACTCTCTGACACGACGCTGGCGGAGAAATCGGAACTCATTCGCGAGCGGGTGAATGCCGCTCGCCAGCACCAGCACGAGCGTTTTGCCGGACACAAGCATATCCACTGCAACGCGCACATGGAGTCCAAAGACATCCGCGACTTCTGCCCACTGGACGAAAA
>JAPLUP010000311.1 GCA_026397575.1 Candidatus Zixiibacteriota bacterium | reverse complement strand
CCAACGCGTGACGCTGGATGGACACCGATTCGCCGCCGATCAGCACCGCCGTTCGCATACCAACGGCACGACAAAAGGGATGGAGAGCTTCGTCAACTTGAATTGCCAACTCGCGCGTCGGGAGCAATACCAATCCGTTTCCTTTGATTTGGGCTAACCGCTGAATCATCGGAATGCCAAAGGCGAGCGTCTTGCCAGTTCCGGTTTGCGCAATGGCAATGAGGTCCTTCCCTTCGATGCCGGTTGGTATCGATCTTTGCTGAATAGGAGTCGGATCTTTGAACCTAAGGGAATCAATAACATCGAGCAAGCGTGGTGCGATCCCCAAGCCGGTGAAGCCACTATGAGATTGTTTGTTCATCATTGTAACAACATAAGGTTTTTCCATTTCAAAACATCGCTTAAAAAAATCCTATTTGGAATCTCTCGATGCGTGCGAGTGATCGGGCAATACAACGCGGTACCGCACAGCAAGGAGAGTGTTGAAAAAACCGGGTGGTTTGTCATTGTGACCGCAACGAAGAATCTCGCACGTATTTGATGCAACAACTTGGAGATTTTTCGTCGTCCGGCAACTGCCAGACTCCTCAGAACGACACACACGGAGGTTTTTCAACTGGGTAGCCAACGCAAGGGTAGGCATACTCTGATCATCGAACACCGGTGCCCCACCCGCTTGCAGAGATGGGTCTCGTATGTCTTGGGCAGCGAACGTCTCTTATTTGGCTAACCCCTGTCAAGACGAACGCTTTGCAAGAACAGTTAACACCGCCGACCGGACCGGAATCAACTTGTGTATATGACGTCAAACCAATTCGGACACGAGGTGCTAAAAGTTAGTATACGGTTCGAGCGGTAGCGGCTTCATCCCAGTAAGCAACGATAGCAGGAGAAATGGAATGAGAACACGGAAATCTTTCCTCCATCGCCAAACGCACATCAATCAGCTTATCCGATTAAATGATAAATACTTAGCTGGCCAGCTATGCGCAGTCGCTGACAGACTACGTACTTTCGATACGTAATTTGTGCGGGATTTTTTCGTATTCACCTCTACCTATTGCGCAGACTTGCGTAGGTTTTCATTTGTAAAGAGGCTTGTTGTCGTCCTGTCTGCCCGAAACCAAGGCACTTAGTTATTGTACTCTGGTACTTCAAAGGTACTTCAACAATTAAAGTTGTAACAGAATTTTTGTGATGGTGGGTGGTGAGGTCTTCAGAGAGTATTGCATCGATGAAGCCATTGGAACCGACACTGAATGAAACAGCATGGTCTGCAACACTTACAGGCGCGATTGTCGTTTGTTGATGTTTTTTCGGTTCCTATGCCAGTAGGACAACCTTTAGCGCGGAGAAACAATTAGCCGGAAATGCGGTAAGGTACATTCGAATTGATCATGCGGCACAATGCCGCAGCCGGGGGCATTTATTGTGCGGGAGTACTCTACCGTGCTATTGGTTTTTGTACAGAATGCAACGTTCCATGAAAAATGATAATGATAATAACATCCTCACAACCTTTTGACACTGGAGTCGCTATGCGTAAACGTTTAACGGCACTCTTTGCTGTAACACTCCTTGCGGGATTGTGTTTCCTCAGTTTCGCCCCCTCGACACTGGCCGCCGGCGGTGACAAATACCCCTGGGCGGATTCAATTGCGGCCAAAGCTCTCGACGCAAACGAGCTTAGCTTGCAGCAGATCTTTAATGATCTTGGCTACGGCTATATCAATGTCGCCACTCAAGAAACCGGCATCGAAACTTGGTGTGTTTTACCCGGGCAGAACCTGGCGACGATGGTCATCGAGGTTGCCGGATCTGCAACAACGGCAAAGTCGGGTTGGTATGTTGCTAACAATCCCACTCCGCTGAACCAGCTATTTGATGGCACTGCCGTTCCGGGCAGTTCCGCCAGTTTTTCCGTTTCCGGGAGTGGTTCGATCGGCTTCTACATGCTGCCGGGGTTGAGCGGCCCAGACTATGTCTGGTATACGCAGAGCGCCATGAATTCTGACTTTGGTTCGGCTTTTTTAGGCAATCATGCCAAAGTGTATCGTACCGTAGTTCCGCACGAATATCTTGTTTGTTGGGAGGATTTGCCGGAAGGCGGCGATCAAGACTGGCAGGACCTTGTGTTGAAGATCACTTTTGCCAATCAGATCCCGGTTCTCACACTTCCTGCGGATTATTCCGTATTCCAGTGTTCTCCGGCACAGATTTGTTTCAATATCAGCGCTACCGATGCCAACTGCGAGGGGGACAGTCTGACCCTGGAGAAAATTTCGGGCGCCGGCACTTTTACGACTATCTACGACAAAGCTCCCATAAATACGAGCCACTGCTTCACTCCTACGACCGCCGGCGTCTATCAGTTCATCTTCAAAGTAACTGACATTGCAGGCGCCACCGATTACAAGACACTGAATATCACGGTGACATTGAATCAACCGCCGGTCGTGGTTTGTCCGAGCAATACGACGGTCTTTGCCTGCAATCTTGACCCGATATGCATCCCCGGATTCAGCGCCACAGATCAGGACGGCAATCTTACTTCAGTGACAGTGACAGCAAATGGTGTCCCGGTCCCGCTGACCGCTGGTCAGGTGTGTTTCACACCGATAGTAGGTGTAAACACTCTCGAGCTGACTGCGACCGATGATTGCGGAGCCACGGCC
>JAPLUP010000035.1 GCA_026397575.1 Candidatus Zixiibacteriota bacterium | reverse complement strand
GCACCATGTTAGCATTGGGACCTCACCTATAAAATAGTTGTTCTAAGAAGGCTATTCGTTATATTTATCGACTGACTGGGACAATAACTGAGGACGATTTTGAACGACTTGATACAGAAAGCAACAACCGATCTCACTAACAAGCTATTCGGCGCCGCCGTTTTTTTGATCTCACTGGTTGTCTATCTGCTTACGGTACAACACACCGTGCCACTGTGGGACTGCGGGGAATTTATCGCCTGCTCGGCAACGCTGGGTATTGCCCACCCGCCGGGAACGCCGCTGTTCCTGCTCATCGGACGTCTGGCCACCTTGCTTCCCTTTGTCAGTGACGTCAGTTACCGCATCAATCTCCTTTCCGCGTTTTCCAGCGCCGCGGCTGCAACAGCGGGATATGTGGTTGCGGTACGTCTGCTGTTCTTTCTCCCGGGTGTCGCTGAAGATGCCCTCAAGAGAATCGGCGCCTATTTCTGCTCCCTCATCGGCGCTCTGCTGTTTGCGTTTGGCCGCACGCAGTGGTCAAGCTCCGTTGAGGCCGAAGTCTACTCGCTGTCGATGCTGCTAATCTTCGTGCTCGTCTGGCTCGCACTCCGCTGGTATGACCAGCGTGAGACTTCGGGCGCCAACAAGTATTTGATTCTGATTGCCTACCTGGGTACACTGTCAGTCGCCTTGCATCCGACCGTTTTCTTGGTCATGCCGGCCATCTTCGTTTTTCTGGTCTTGGCCGATCGCTCATTGCTCAAGGACCTGCGCGTCTGGATTTCTGGTATCGTCCTATTCTGGGTCATGGTTGACGTCTCCCAGTATTTCACGCTGCTCGCGGCCTGGTTGGCCATTTCGCTTGGTTTCTATCTGGCCAAACGCTCCCCTGCCTGGCTGCTGGCGCTCAGTCTGGCAATCGCCGCAGTAGCCGGTTTCTCCGTGCATGCCTATATCCCCATTCGCGCGGCCGAGCGTCCAAGTATCAATCAAAATGATCCGCAGACTTACGCGCGCTTTGTCCGGTATCTCGAGCGCAAACAATATGGCAATGAATCCATGTTCTCCAAATTGTTCCATCGCCGAGCCAGTTGGTCTCACCAGTTGGGGGATTTCCCACGCATGGGCTTTGGCGGATTTCTGGTCGCTCAATTCGGCATGTCCGGCGTCTTCTTCGTGATACCGCTGGTGCTGACGTTGATTGGCATCATTAGTCTGATCAAATGGAAATGGAAAGTCGGAGTTTTCATTGTACTACTCCTGTTCATTTGTACGATCGGTCTGGTGATTTACATGAATTTCTCCGATGGTTCGCAGATGGAAGCAATGACCGGCAATGACAAACTGGAAGTACGCGACCGTGATTACTTCTTTACACCTGGGTTCATTCTGATCGGGCTCTATATCGGCATGGGTCTGTTTGTAGTGCTGACTTTCCTGACCAAATTGGTTGGGCAGCAGCGCGCCAAGCTGGTGACCTATGCTGTCTGTATCCTGGGGCTGCTCATGCCACTCTCGGCCGTGATGGCGAATTTCCAATGCAATGACCGCTCCGATCACTATATGGCCTACGACTATGCTTACAATTACCTGATGTCGTGTCCGCAAGACGCGATTCTGTTCACCAACGGCGACAATGACACCTTCCCGCTCTGGTGCTTGCAGGAGGCATACGGTATTCGTAAAGATGTCAGGATCGCCAACTTGTCGTTGATCCAGACCGACTGGTACGAGATGCAGTTGAAGCAAGATAACCAGATGCTGTGGGAAGAAGTGCCCGAGCCGCGCGTCGCAGGCGGCGTCATTTATCGTCCGAGAGTGCCTTATGTTGATCGTCTCCGCGGCGGCTGGGAGCACCTCTTGATGGCATTTCAGGATGACTCTACCGGACAGCTAGTCAGCGTGGCCGATCAGATGATCGAGAACATCATCATAACCAATCGATGGAAGTATCCGATTGTCTTCGCCAACGGATATCCCGCCACGGTCAGATTCCCGCTGGCTGACCATGTCCGTCATCGCGGTTGGGTGGACGAGATCGTGCCGGAAGCCAGTAAGGGTACTTGGGATGTCGAAACAACCATGAATCTGCTCACGAATACATTTCAGGCTCGGGAGTTGAACAACCCGCGCGCCTACCGCGATGAAGTGGCGACTACACTGCTCATCGGTTCGGCGCAAATGATGATGGAGTTCTGCGATTTTCTCGACAGTCGCGGCGACACTGTCAGGGGTCAACAGGTGGCGGACTTGGTGATCAAGCGAACTCCTGAATTCTGGCAAGCATACGACAGGAGCGCGCGCTACTTGAAGCTTACGCAGACGCAGAAGGATTCGATGTACGCCGACTATTTTGTTCATCTCGACAGTCTGATGGCGACCAATCCTGACAACTACTACTACCACCAGTACAAAGCGTTGGCCCTGCAGTACAACGGCAAGGGTTCGGAAGCGGTTGCAGAGGCGGAGAAAGCCTACGAAGTCAATCCGGCTATTGGGGTGACTTACCGGACACTGATCAACATCTATGTCCTCAATGGTCGACGCGAAGATGCAATGCGCGTCTCGCGCGATTTCCTGCGCACCAATCCCGGTGATCCTACCGCTCGAGCGGTTGCTGCCGGAAGATTCTAATTGATATCTCTTCGACCGATTGGGCGGGTGTTGCCAATTCCATGATGGGCAATTGCGAAATCGAGTGCGCGTCGCCGAATCGTAGCTTCAGCGTGGCATG